>JBEBAN010000004.1:0-55885 GCA_041158865.1 Actinomycetota bacterium | reverse complement strand
TATGTATTGGGGCGAACGTTCCACCGTGAGCGTGGGGTGCACACTCGGTAGAGAAGCTCTATGGGTGTCCAATGAGTTTGGTTAGAGGGTCAAACTCTTGGCAACCTCTCTATTTTAGGAGAAAAAGGCTGAGTTTGCCAATACTAAAGACCGAATGACGAACCAGAACCGCTGTTGCCGTATGGCTGACCGGTGTTTTCGGCGGCGCGCTTCGCTGGGTTACCGGACTTCGAGCCCTTTTTCTTCTTGTCGTTCTTCTTCGACTTACCGCCACCGGCGTAGCCCCCGCCGATGTTTGGCATGCCAGGCATCTGAGGCATACCGCCCTTGGCCATGGTCTTCATCATCTTGGCAGCCTGCTCGAAGCGGTTCACCAGCGAATTCACCTCGGTAACCGTGGTTCCCGAACCGTTGGCGATGCGCAGACGACGTGAGCCGTTTAGAACCTTAGGCTGGCGACGCTCCATCGGGGTCATCGAGCGGATGATCGCCTCAGTCCGGTCGATCTCCTTTTCATCGAAGTTCTCCAGCTGGCTCTTCATCTGGCCGGCACCAGGCAACTTGGAAATCAGGTCCTTCATCGAACCCATCTTTTTCAGCTGCTGCATCTGGTCTAGGAAGTCTTCAAGGGTGAAGGCGTCCTTGGCTAGTTTCTCGGCAAGCTTGGCAGCTTCAACCTCATCGAACTGCTTCTGAGCCTGCTCAATCAGGGTGAGGATGTCACCCATGTCGAGGATTCGGCTAGCCATACGGTCTGGGTAGAACGGTTCGAAGGCGTCTAGCCCTTCACCGGTCGAAGCAAAGATGATTGGCTTGCCGGTAACCGAAGAAACCGAAAGCGCTGCACCACCGCGGGCATCGCCATCGAGCTTGGTGAGCACGACACCGGTGATTCCAACGCCGTCCTCGAAAGCCTTGGCAACGTTTACGGCATCCTGACCGATCATCGAGTCGATTACGAAAAGAACTTCGTCTGGATCGGTGGCCTTGCGAATATCGCGAGCCTGTTCCATCAGCTCTTCGTCGATGCCAAGACGACCGGCGGTGTCAACGATTACCACCGAGAACTGCTTCTTCTCGGCGTGCTTGATGGCATCCTTGGAAACCTTGACCGGGTCACCCTTGCCGTTGCCAGGCTCAGGAGCGAATACCTCTACCCCAGCGCGCTCACCGACGACCTGAAGCTGGTTTACTGCGTTCGGACGCTGAAGGTCGGCAGCGACCAGAATCGGGGTCTGGCCCTGATCCTTGAGCCACTTGGCCAACTTTCCAGCCAGGGTAGTTTTACCCGAACCCTGTAGACCGGCGAGCATGATTACGGTTGGTGGCTTCTTGGAAAAGGCCAACTTGCGCTGCTGACCACCGAGAATCTGCACCAACTCTTCGTTCACGATCTGAACAACCTGCTGGGCAGGGTTTAGAGCCTTGTTAACTTCATCGCCTAGAGCGCGAACACGAACGGCTTCGATGAAATTCTTGACTACCTCGAGGGCAACGTCTGCCTCAAGTAGCGCACGGCGAATTTCGCGGAGTGTGGCGTCGATGTCGGAAGCACTCAACTTGCCCTTCGAACGAAGGTTCTTGAATGTTTCGACCAAGCGGTCGGACAGATTGCCGAACAAGGCCACTCCTAACTAACTAGACCGCGAGCGAATTCGCGCGCGTCGAAGAATGCGAAATCGGCGATACCCTCGCCCACTCCTACAAGTTTTACAGGGATGCCCAATTCACGCTGGATTGAATAGACGATTCCACCCTTAGCAGTTCCATCGAGCTTGGTAAGCACAACACCGGTTACCCCAGCAACTTCGGCGAATGCCTTGGCCTGGGTCATACCGTTTTGACCGGTCGTGGCATCGATCACGAGAAGCACTTCAGCAATCACGCAGTTCTTTTCAACCACGCGACGGATCTTGTCCAACTCGTTCATCAGGTCGACCTTGTTTTGAAGGCGGCCAGCGGTGTCGATAATCAGAACGTCGGCGTTTTCAGCCAGAGCCTTTTCGGTTCCCTCGAAAGCGACCGAGGCAGGGTCTTGCCCTTCGGTCTTTGGACGAACCAGAGTTGCACCGGAACGCTCGCTCCAGGTTGCGATCTGCTCAACGGCTGCGGCGCGGAAAGTATCTGCAGCGGCAATAACTACACGAGAACCAGCCTCGGCTAGATACTTCGAAAGCTTGCCGATGGTCGTGGTCTTACCGACACCGTTCACACCAACCACTAGGACGACGTAAGGCAGCTGGCCCGATGAAAGGTTCAAATCCTTGTCATCTCTCTCCAGTTGCTCTGCTATAAGTTCCTCGAGAATGGATTTCAGTTCCTGCTCTGACTCGGCACCTTGCTTCTTTGCTCTGTTCTTTACATCAGCAACGATCAACTCTGCAGCAATCACGCCGAAGTCGGCTTGAATCAGAACGTCCTCGAGTTCGTCGAGGTTGTCAGGATCGAACTTGATGCGAGTGAACAGACTCTTGATGCCCATGGCGAAGCTGCGCTTCGGAAGTTCAACAACCTCAAGAACCGGCTCTGGTTCCGGAGTCGACTCAGGCTCTGGTTCCGCGACGACCTCTTCGACAACTAAGACAGGTTCTGGAACCACGACTTCTTCGACGATTTCGACAGGTTCAATAACGACTGGTTCTGGAGTCGGCTCAGGCTTTGGTTTCGGCTTTCCGAAAAGGGTGCGCTTCGGCTTTTCGACCGGAGCTTCTACTTCGGTAATCTCTGGCTCAGAAGTTTCAGCCGCTTCAAGCTTGTCCTTCTTCTTCCAGAACAGGAAACCCATTATTCCTTCTCCGCAAGACGCTGGCCGACAACAGCCGAGACGCCGTCCTGGCGCATCGAAACACCGTAAAGAGCATCGGCGATTTCCATGGTGCGCTTCTGGTGGGTCACGATGATCAGCTGCGAGCTTTCACGCAGGTCTTGGAAAATCTGGAGCAGGCGTCCGAGGTTGGCATCGTCAAGTGCTGCCTCAACTTCGTCCATGACATAGAAAGGCGAAGGGCGCGCCTTGAAGATTGCGATTAGCAGTGCTACTGCCGCAAGCGAGCGCTCACCACCCGAAAGTAGCGATAGACGTTCGATACGCTTACCAACCGGCTTTACGGTTACCTCGATGCCGGTGGTGAGCATGTTCTCTGGGTCGGTTAGGAAGATCGAACCGGTACCGCCAGGGAACAGAATTGGGAATACCTTCTCGAATGCCTTCTTGGTGTCTGCGAACGCTTCGGCGAAGATGGTCTGCATCTTGTAGTCGAGGTCTTCGATGATCTGAAGCAGATCCTTGCGGGTCTGGGTGAGGTCGGCCAGCTGTTCGGTTAGGAACTTGTGACGCTGCTCGAGCGCTGCGAACTCTTCTAGCGCCAGAGGGTTTACCTTGCCGAGACGATCTAGTAGACGCTCTGCTTCCTTGAGGCGCTTCTGCTGTTCTTCTCGAACGTAAGGCTTGAAACCACCTTCGGCTTCATCGTCTGGAATTCCGTTCGATGGTCCGTACTCGGCGACTAGAACCTGCTGGTCGAGACCGAGTTCGTCATAGGCGCGCTGCACGAGGCCGGCTAGGTTTAGCTTCTTCTCGTGGTTCACCATCTCGATTTCGTGAACGTTCTGGGTGAGGGTGCTCAGACGAATCTGGATGTCTGCGGTTTCACCGCGAAGCTTCACAAGTTCGGCCAGCTGACCGCTTCTAGCGTTTTCAAGTTCACTCAAACGCACCTTCACCGAGGTGGTGGTGTCGGCAATCTGATTCATGATTCGCGGCAGGACGTCGAGAACCAGCTGAGCCGACTCAAGCTGCTTGGCCTGTGCTGTGGCAGCGGCACGAGCACGCTCCAGCGCTTCCTTAGCCTCGGCAACCTGCGAACGTAGGGTCTCTGCGCGCATCTTCTCAACGCGAAGACGCTCAACGGCTGCACCGAGATCAACACGAACTTCAAGTTCGCTCTGACGCTCCTGTTCCAGGTTGTCCACCAGCGTCTGTCGCTCGGATGCGTCCACGGTTGGGCGATCCTGCGAAGCGAAGTCGTCGTGAGCCTTTACCGCTTCCGCTAGTGCGTTCTCGGCATCGGCAATCTTGCCCTTGGCTGTTTCGAAGGCAACACCCAAACGCTCGAGTTCGCTGGTGACTGCTTCAACGGCAACGCGCAGGCGTCCTAGCTTTTCGGCGTTTGCGGCGCGTGTGGCATCGTGTTCGTTAAGTTCAGCATGAGCCTGCTTGGCAGAAGCCTTAGCGGCATCCTCGGTAGCACGAGCCTGAGCTAGTTCGCCCTTAGTGTTTTCGATGGTGTCGTTCACCTTGGCGAGACGCTTCTCGGCGGCATCGCGCTCGGCAACCAGTTCAACCTTCGAAGGTTTCTTACCGGAGCCACCGCGAAGGACGCTCTCGGTAAGCACGTCGCCGTCAAGGGTAATCAAAGTCTTTGAAGCAGCCGACTTGTCTTCACGATAAAGCGCACGAGCGGCATCTAGGTCGTCAACGATGACGACGCCGGTCAGCAGGTTCAAAATTCCAGGGGCAGCCGAAACCACGTCGGTTGCTGGGCGAACTCCGCCGAGCTTTACTTCGCCCGTCTGATTTGGCTTGCTGTCAACATCGGCAATGACCAACTCAACACGACCACCGTCGGCGCTCTTGAGGTGTGCGATCGCCTCGAGTCCTGCTTCGCGGTTGTCTGCGACCAGAGCGTCTGCCAGTGGGCCAAGCGCTGCCGCGATGGCCGCTTCAAAACCAGGTGCAATCTGCATGTGAGAGGCTACTAGGCCTCTAATGCCACGAAGTCCGGCAGATGCCAGAATGCTGGCGCCGTCCTTCTGATCAAGGGTTAGGTTTAGCGCCGAACGCTTGGCAGCTAGTGAGTCGCGCTCACGCTCTGCTTCGTGCAGCTGGTCACGAAGGCTTTCGATCTTGGCCGTTGCATCAGAGACGGCCTTCTGAGCCGCCTCGTAGTTTGCCTCAAGCTTGCCGTCGCCCGCACCAGTTTCGCCCTGAAGCTGAGCCTCCAGGTTGCTGTAGTCGTTCTTGGCGCCCTCCAGACGATCGGTGGCCCCCGCGAGTGCGTCCTCGTGGCGAACCAATTCTTCGCGTAGCGATGAAAGACGCGACTCGGCAACCGCAGCTTCGTTGGCAAGGCGTGACTTCTCCAGATCGAAGGCGGAAATCAGAGCGCTTTGCTCGGCTAGCTGGTTGTCAAACTTTTCTAGAACATCTCTTGCTTCGTTGCGCTTCTTTTCAGCACCTACGAGCTTTTCCTTGAGTGCCTCTACCTCGGCGTCAAGACGAAGCGCTTGAGCCTCTGCCTCATCAGCCTCGGCATCGATCTGCGCCGGGTCAACCTGAGCACCTGAAACTTCAGCCTGCTGCGCCAGCATGGCCACGCGCTGGTTGGCCATCGAGAGCAGGCTGCGGAAACGCTCGCCTACGGAGTCAAACTCGTAACCGAGTGCGCGGGTCTGGTCTAGTTCAGTGGAAACCTGAGCAGCCTCAAGTGCGCCGAGTCGAGCGGTGTTCTCGGAGAGAACTTCCTGCAGGATGTTGCGCTCGGCCTTGCGGTCTTGCTCGTTCTTTGCGGTTTCTTCCAGTGCCTGGTGGAGGGTCTGGATGTCATCGGCTAGAAGTCTCGCCTTGGCATCGCGAACGACCTGAGCAATGCCCTGCGCCTCACGAGCAACCTCGGCCTGCTGGCCAAGTGGTTTTAGCTGGCGACGAACTTCACCCGCAAGGTCGTTTAGACGAGTCAGGTTGGCCTGCATTGCCTCAAGCTTGCGAACCGTCTTTTCTTTGCGTCGACGGTGCTTCAAAATACCGGCGGCTTCTTCAATAAAGCCACGACGCTCTTCAGGTGTTGCCTTCAAGATTCCGTCAAGCTGACCCTGACCCACGATGACGTGCATTTCACGGCCAAGACCGGAGTCCGATAGAAGTTCTTGAACATCGAGCAAACGACATGGGTCGCCATTGATCGCGTACTCACTACCCCCGTTGCGGAACAGGGTTCGAGAAATGGTGACTTCGGTGTACTCGATCGGAAGTGCGCCGTCGCTGTTGTCAATGGTCAGCTGAACTTCGGCGCGACCCAATGGCCCCTTGGTTGAAGTACCGGCGAAGATGACGTCTTCCATCTTGCCGCCTCGGAGGGTTTTGGCACCCTGCTCACCCATTACCCAGGCGAGAGCATCGACGACGTTTGATTTACCGGAACCATTAGGACCGACGACAGCGGTTACACCAGGTTCGAAGTAGAAAGTTGTTGGCTGGGCGAACGACTTAAATCCTTTGAGGGTGAGGCTTTTCAGATACAAGCGCTGCTCACTCTCCTAGTGTCGAATTGGCTTTCCCAGGTTATTTCCAAACTCTAAAAATACCCTATAAAACAGGGCGTTTTTGACACTTTGGGCAGAAGTGGGAACCACGGTTCATCCAGTTTTCACGGACGATTGCGCGGCCGCATCGTGGGCATGGTCGCCCGGTCATCCCGTAGGCATTTAACGACACCTCGAAATAGCCCGACTGACCGTTCACATTCTTGTACTGCTCGTCGAAACTTGTTCCACCAACCTCGACAGCCGCTGCCAAGATTTCCTTCACATGGCCCATCAGTTCACGCATCTTCACTGCACTAATTGCGTTTGCTGGGTGGTCATAGTGAAGCTTCGCTCTCCACAGTGCTTCATCGGCGTAGATGTTTCCAACCCCGCTCATAATCCCCTGATCAAGCAAGACCTTTTTGATGCCACTTGTGCGGGTGCGGAGCTTCTTCAAGACAAAGGCTTCATCGAAGTTTGGGTCTAGCGGGTCGCGAGCGATGTGAGTAACCGTAGTTGGCAGGTGTTCCCCGTGTTCGATCTCGACCAGGTTATCGATGGCAAGGGAACCGAAGAGTCGCTGGTCCACGAATCGAAGCTCTAGCTTTTTGCCTTGAGGGGAAACTGCATGCAGAATCACTCGGGTTAGCTTGTCTGGCTCGCTACCAGCCTCACGTACCAGCATCTGGCCGCTCATTCCGAGGTGTCCAACCATGGCAAGACCATCGCGATCAAGTGGAATCCAGAGAAACTTACCGCGGCGCGACATGTACTTCAGAGTGGCACCGGTCATCACCGAAATGAAATCGGCAGGACCTGGTAGGTGACGCTTGAGACTTCGAACATCGAGCACTTCGACACCAGAGATTTTCGTTCCGGTCAGGTACTCGGCAAGGCCGAGTCGAACCGTTTCAACCTCTGGTAATTCTGGCATTAGCTAAGTGCGGTTAGTGCGGCAACCGCAGCTTCGGTTTCGGCATCGCGCTTACTTCTGGCTACGCCTTGGAACTCGCGTCCGCCGATGTGCAGGGTTGCCTTGAAGGTGCGGTCGTGATCTGGGCCGGTGTGGGTGTGCAGGTATTCGGGAGCCGAGAGCCCCAGCTTGGCAGCCAGTTCCTGCAACTTGGTCTTTGGTTCGGAAGCATCGAGAAGTTGCTTTGGATCGGTTAGCAGCGGGAACACGTTGCGGCGGACAAACTCGGTCGCGGCATCGATCCCAGCCGAAACGTAAATCGCTCCAAGTATCGCCTCGAAGGCATCGGCCAGGAGGTTCGCCTTGGTGCGTCCTCCAGTGTTTTCCTCGCCCTTGCCCAAACGCAGGTTCTCGCCCACACCGAGTGCCGATGCCAGTGGAGCTAGAGCTTTTGCCGAAACCACCGCGTTCTTTACGCGCGAAAGTTCGCCCTCGCTGAGGTCGGTGAACTTTTCGGTGATGTGCGCGGATACGACGAAACCCAGTACCGAGTCGCCTAGAAACTCTAGACGTTCGTTACTGGGTTGGTTGCCGTGCTCGTAGGCGTACGAGCTGTGAGTTAGAGCAAGTTCGAGTAGCGCTGGTTCAATGCTGACTCCCAGCCGAGCCTCGAGCTCGCTCAGACTCATAAGTCTTTAGGCGTCTGCGACCTTGCGGCCCTTGTATTCCATGAACAAGGCGTTGCCTGCCGAGTCCTCAACAACCTTGGCACGGTGAGGAAGGCTGTAGACGGTCTTACCGTTTACAACGGTCTTGACCAAGGTAACCTCAGCTGCCTTCCACTGCGAACGACGTGCGTGGGTGCGGGCGCGGGACAGGCGTCTTTTTGGTACTGGCATTTTTACTCCATCAAGTTCTTCAGTGCGTTCCACCTCGGGTCAACCGGGGCTTCGTGCTCATGCTGCGGGTTCTCACTCAGTTTCACTCCACAATCGACGCACAGACCTAAACAGTCACTGCTACAAAGTGGATTGAACGGAAGACTAAGAACTACCGCATCTCGGACAACCTGTTCCAGATCGATTGTTTCGTCTGTAATGACTAGGTCATCTTCGTCTGTTAAAGAATAGGCGAAAAGTTCCTGAAATTCCACATCAACTTCCAGTTTCAGCGGATCCAAACAGCGGGAACATTCGGTTTTTGCGTCTCCGGAAACGTTCGCGGAGACCAAAATTCCTTCGTGGACGGATTCGAGGCGACCGTCGACGACGATTTCGGCACCCTTTTCAACGGTCACAACTGAGTTGTCGAGCGCGTCTGGAACCTGAATGTCGAGGTGCACGCGACGCATGGTTCCTGCCTTGTGCATCAGGTCGTGAACTGGAATTAGGTATGGGTTGTTTGCGGTCATGCCTTCGCCTTAAAAGCTTTGAGTGCCGAAGCTGGCACATATTTGGTGATGTCTCCCCCGAGGGTCGCCACCTGCTTCACCAGGCTCGACGAGATGTGAGTGTTGGCTGGATCCGATGGGAGAAAAACTGTTTCGATGCCGGTGAGGTCGCGGTTGACTCTCGCCATCGGAAGTTCGTATTCGATGTCAACGCCGGTTCTAAATCCCTTGATCAGAACTCGCGCCCCAATCTTGCTGGTGTATTCGGTGAGTAGACCTTCGGAAAGTGAATCCACGGTTACCTTGCCGAGCAGGCCTCGTTCGATAAGTGCGTCGGTGACCATTGCAACTCGCTCGTCCACGGTGAAGAACGGGTTCTTGCCAGGGTTGTGAACGACGACGACCTGCACCTGCTCGAATACATCTAGAGCACGTTCAATGATGTCTAGGTGTCCGAGGGTGATTGGATCGAAGGAGCCGGGGTAAACGGCGAGCTTGGTCATGTATCTAGGTTAGCGAATTACTAGCCCTTGGCGATATTGGCTTTTGCCGCTTCGTCCATGCGCTCAAGTGTTTCGGCCAGAGTTGGGTACTTCTCAAGTGTTGGGTCGGCGGCCAGAAGCACCACTGCTGCATCGCGCATCTCGATGATCAGCGCTGCGTCTTGAATCACTCGCAACAACTTCAATGATGAACGACCACCTGACTGCGTGGAACCTAGGACGTCACCTTCACCACGCAGTTCGAGGTCGATTTCGCTCAGTCGGAATCCGTCCAGAGTGCTGGCAACCGCGGTTACTCGCTCTAGCGCCAACGAACCCGGCTCAGCCGTCGTTAGCAGTAGACAGAGACCGGCGTTGCCACCACGACCAACGCGACCGCGCAACTGGTGAAGCTGCGAGACACCGAAACGATCGGCATCCAGCACAACCATTACCGTGGCATTCGGCACGTCAACTCCAACCTCGATGACGGTTGTGGAGACCAGAAGGTCAAGTTCCTTTGCCGTAAAGGCGGTCATGACCGATGCCTTCTCTTCCGAAGAGAGTCGTCCGTGAAGCAGCCCGATACGAACCTCGGAAAGTGCCGGAATGGTTTTCAGGTTTTCGGCGATGGTCACCGCAGCGGCCATCGGAATTCCGGCTTCGGTTTCTTCTCCATCCTCGACTTCGGTCTCATCGATCCGCGGGCAAACCACGAACGCCTGATGACCTGCCTTCACCTCTTCGGCTATGCGCTGCCAGGTTCTGGCGACCAGAGCCGGCTGATCGAAGCGAACCACGTGGCTCTGAATTTCCTTACGACCGGCTGGAAGTTGGTCGAGGGTTGAGATATCGAGATCACCAAAAACGGTGACGGCGACAGTGCGTGGAATCGGCGTGGCTGTCATGGTCAGAACGTGCGGTGGTTGTTTGCCCTTGAGTCGAAGTGCCTCGCGCTGTTCCACTCCGAATCGGTGCTGTTCGTCGATGACCACGAGCCCTAGGTCGTAGAACTCAACCTTGGTGGCAATCAAAGCGTGCGTTCCAACCACGATCTGCGCCTTACCGGAAACGATAGCCAGCAACGCCGCCTTGCGGTCGGCTGTGTTTTGCTGTCCGGTTAGAAGAGTCAGACCCACCTTTTTGGCTAGGTCCTCCCCCAGAGTTTTTCGAATCGATTCGAAGTGCTGGGCAGCTAATACTTCGGTCGGTGCGAGCAGAGCCGCCTGACCATCGGAATCGGCAACGGTCAACATTGCACGCAGTGCAACCAGCGTCTTACCGGAACCAACTTCACCCTGCAGCAAGCGATTCATCGGGTGAGCCTTCGCTAAGTCTTCGGCGATTTCATTCCCGACCTTCACTTGACCGGCGGTTAGTTCAAACGGCAGCGCCGAATCGAATCCAGCCGAAAGAGCGCCAGGTACTCGAGGCGTTGCCACGAGGTGACCATTCTCGGCTCGGCGCTTGACCAGCGATGCCTGAAGTGAGAACGCTTCGTGTACTCGCAACGTGTCACGAGCCGCCTGCCAATCGGCGGAAACCTTCGGCTGATGAATGTTGCGAATGGCGTCATCCAGACTCATCAACCCGTGTGAGGCTACAATCTCGGCTGGCAATTCGTCCACGAGCTCAGGCAAGGTATCCAAAACCACACCGATCGCTCGGGCAATTGCCCAGGTCGTCGCCGAGGACGATGCCGGGTAGATCGGAATCGGAAGATCCGCCCAAGCCTTGGCATCTGCTTCGGATAACGCCTCGGGGAAAAGTTCATAATCGGGATGAGCCAGCTGAACCTGATTCTGGAATAGCGAAGTCTTACCGGCGAATAACCCTCTGGCACCAGGTTTCAAATCCTTTTGACGCCAGGCTTGATTGAAAAACGAGAGGGTCATCGAAGAAGAGCCATCGGTGATTCGAACCTCAAGAATCGAACCCTTGCGGCCCTTCATGAATCGCTCACGCACGTCTTTGATCTCGGCAACCACGGTCACCGCTTCGCCGATTGGGAGCTGGTCAATCGGCGTTAGTTCACCTCGAACCGAGTAACGCCTGGGATAGTGAAGCAGCAAATCGCTAACCGTCTGCAGACCTAAATGTTTCGCCAACGCCTTAGCCGTGCGGTCACCAAGAAGGCGATCTAACGGCGTGAGAGGCAAAAGCATGGTTCAATGCTATTCATGACCCGTATCATCGCTGGGATAGCCGGCTCCTTAAAACTTGCAAGTCCCGCTAAGACCACCAGACCAACCAGCGACCGAATTCGTGAAAGCATTTTCTCCCGCCTTGAATCGCGCGATGAACTTGAGGGCGCAAACGTTCTCGACCTCTACGCGGGAACCGGCGCGCTAGCTCTCGAATCGGCAAGTCGTGGTGCATCGGCAGTCCGCCTCGTTGAACGTGACGGCAAGGCAGCTGCCGTGTGCGTCACCAACCTCAAACTCGTAACCAAGGCTCTAGAAAAAGAGGAGCTGGAACTTGACGGCAAGGTCATCAATAAGTCGGTTCACGCATTCTTGGAAAGCACACCTGAAATCAAATTTGATTTGGTGTTTATCGATCCGCCCTACGAAATTGGCAACGATGAAATCGTGGCGAACCTAAGCGAATTACAAAAGCACCTGAAGGAAAACGCAAGCCTTGTGGTTGAGCGATCCAGCCGCGACAAGCAGCCTGCATTTCCTGAAGAATATTCTTTGGACGACACCAAGTCTTACGGCGATACCGTAATTTACTGGCTCTCGATTTAGAGGTGACGCTCCGGTTCGCCGGTGTAAACCTGCTGTGGGCGACCAATCTTGGTTGCGCCGTCGAGGTTTAGTTCACGCCAGTTAGCGATCCAACCAGGCAGACGTCCCAGTGCAAATAGCACGGTGAACATGCGTGGCGGGAATCCCATCGCCTTGTAGATAACGCCGGTGTAGAAGTCAACGTTCGGGTACAGCTTGCGCGCTACGAAGTACTCATCCGAAAGCGCTGCCGCCTCCAGTTCCTTCGCGATGTCGAGTAGAGGGTCGTTGATTCCAAGCTCTGCGAGAACCTGGTCTGCAGTTGCCTTGACGATCTTGGCGCGAGGGTCGAAGCTCTTGTAAACGCGGTGACCGAATCCCATAAGACGAATTCCGTCTTCCTTGTTCTTCACGCGCTCAACATACTTCTGAACCGAGTCGCCAGAGTCGTGAATGTAGTTCAGCATGTCTAGGACAGCCTCATTGGCGCCGCCGTGAAGCGGGCCGAACAGCGCGTTCACGCCGGCCGAGATCGAAGCAAAAAGGTTTGCTTGGCTCGAACCAACAAGACGAACGGTCGATGTTGAACAGTTCTGCTCGTGGTCTGCGTGCAAAGTGAACAGGGTGTCTAGAGCCTTCACGACCACAGGGTTCTGAACGTATTCCTCGGCCATGGTGCCGAAAGTTAGGCGAAGGAAGTTCTCAACCAGCGAAAGCGAGTTGTCAGGGTAAAGAAGCGCCTGGCCCTGCGAGTTCTTGTGCGCGTAAGCAGCTAGCACCGGCATCTTGGCAAGCAGACGAATGGTTGAAAGCTCAACCTGCTCGAAGTCTGAAACGTTCAGTGAGTCTTGGTAGAAGGTCGACAGCGCAGAAACACCCGCTGCCATTACCGGCATCGGGTGGGCGTTGGTTGGCATCGCGTGGAACAGGTTCTTCAGGTCCTCGTGGATGAGGGTGTGACGGCGAATGCGTTCGTCGAAGTCTGCCAGTTCTGAAGGAGTTGGTAGGTTGCCGTAAATGATCAGGTAGGCAACTTCAAGGAAGCTCTTCGATCCGGCAAGTTCCTCAATCGGATAGCCGCGATAGCGAAGGATTCCCTGCTCGCCGTCGATGTAGGTGATTGCCGAGCGGGTCGACGCGGTGTTCACAAAACCCTGGTCGAATGCGTTCAAACCGGTGGCAGCGTGAAGCTTCGAAATGTCGATGGCATCCGAGCCGTCAACGGCCGAAATGATTGGGAACTCGGCCGAGCCTCCCGGGTAATTGAGCGTGACCTTGTTGTCGGACAACTTATCTCCTGTAATTTTCTACTTCGCTAAGTTTATGGCTTCGCGAAGTCGTTTTGCGCCCTCGGCGATAGCCGAATCGGTGGCTGTGATCGAGAACCGAACGTAACGGCTCGACCCCAAAGTGTAGAACTCCCCTGGTACGACTACGATACCCAAATCCGCCATGCGATCCACAGTGGCCCAGCAGTCTTCGCCAAGGGTCGCCCAGAGGTAAAGACCGGCGCTGGACTCTGCTACTTCGAAGCCATAATCCTTTACCGCTGAAAGTAAAATCTCACGACGTGCTCGGTATATGTCCTTCTGAACGCGAACGTGCTCGTCGTCGTTTAGCGCCGCGACCATGGCCTTCTGAGCTAGAGCCGGAGTGTTTAGACCCGAATGCATGCGAAGGTTCACAAGGCCCTTCACAAGGTCAGCAGAGCCCGCTGCAAAGGCCGCACGATAGCCAGCCATGTTGCTTTGCTTTGAGAGCGAATAAACCGCCAGGACGCCGTCTGTAGACAATCCGCAAACTTCCGGATCGAGGATACACGGGGTGGTTTTACCTTCCCACTCTCCCCAACCGAGTTCGGCATAACATTCGTCCGATGCCACCAAAGCACCGAGTTCACGTGCTCGGTCAACCGCTGCCTTCATTTCGGCAACCGATAGCACTCGACCATCCGGGTTTCCAGGCGAGTTCAACCAAACCAGCTTGGTGTTCGCCGGCCATTTGGTTGGGTCGTCCTCGGAAATTATCTCGGCACCAACCAGAGCGGCACCAACCACGTAAGCGGTGTAGGCAACGGTCGGCTGAATGATTACATCACCCTTGCCGATACCAAGAAACAGGGGAAGGAACGAAATCAATTCCTTCGAACCGATAGTCGGCATGACCATCTCTGGAGTCAAACCAGAAACACCTCGACGACGCTCAAACCAAGACACAACGGTGTTACGGAACTCAACGGAACCGGCGGTTGAAGGATAGCCAGGTGCATTAGCGGCAACGGCAATCGCTTTCTGAATCACGAGAGGAGTTGGGTCGACCGGTGAGCCAACCGAAAGATCAACGGCACCACCTGCATGCTGGGCGGCCTTAGCGGAGTACGGCTTTAACTTTTCCCAGGGATACTCAGGTAGCGCAGAAAACACGAGCTAGTCAGCCTGCGGCGGGAGGGCGGTAACAAGTGCGTGGTCACCGGCAACCTTGCCCAGCTTGGCAGCACCGCCAGGCGAACCGAGGTCGTTGAAGAATTCAACATTGGCCTTGTAGTAGTCGGCCCACTGCGATGGCAGGTCGTCCTCGTAGTAGATGGCCTCAACCGGACAAACTGGCTCGCAAGCGCCGCAGTCAACGCACTCATCCGGGTGGATGTAGAGCATGCGGTCACCTTCGTAGATGCAGTCAACCGGGCACTCTTCAATACAGGCGCGGTCTTTGACGTCAACACATGGAAGCGCGATTACGTAAGTCACTTTTTCTCCTAAAAGGCTTCAATAATTTTAACGGTGACCGGACGCGCTCTTGCGCCAGACACCAGGACGAATTCTCGGGAACAGAATTACAAGACCACAGGCGATCAGCGAACCGTAGGTCCACCAAGTGCCAACATCGTTATTGGTAATTACAAAAGATCCGGTTCCGTGACGCTGCGATAAGTAAAGCAGCGTTCCCCACAGCGACAGGGTCATTAAGTACAAAGCACCGCGCGAGTTTCGAAGCAGACGCAATGCCAGAGCTAGACAGAATGTAATGGTCAAAGCTATCCAAAGACCAATGGTCAGGTTTGGGTCGCTCTGAGCGCGAACTCCGTGAATCATCGTTCCGACGATTCCAACCAAAACGCCAAGCGGTAGCGACCAGATTGCGATCAGAGCTGGCTTCAACCAGCGCAGTGGACGAATCGAGGCACGTCGCAAGCCTTCAGGTGCGTCGTATCGAATATCTTTGCCAGGCACGATCGAGTAAGTCTCGGCGGCTACCGAAACCTGAGAAGCATGAGCGGCAAGTGCCTCGCGCTTTTTGGCAGCGGTCTTGGCGTTGCCAATCTCAACATCAGCCTTTTCTCCCGGATCAGTGATAACCCAAAACTCCGGAGCCTTTCGGCTGTTCTCGCGAGCAACACGACGCAAAGCCATCGCGGCACCTTCGTGAGCCATCTTGTGATCTGGGTGACCAAAACCACCTTTGCGGTTATAAGTGACTACGGCGTCAGGCTTGAATTCGCGAAGCACCTGATAGATGTCATCGGCAACCACCGCAACGTTTACTGCAGCTAGCGAAAGCTCATCGAGGTTCTTCGGCTTTACTGGCTTACCAAAAGCCGAGAGGCGGAAACCGGAGTCTAGGTAGGCGCGGGTTCCAGCAAACTTGTGCAGCCGAACACCAAGCGCTGAAAGCGCATTGCGAAGCTCCCCGGCACGGAACTGACCCATGCCAGGCAGGTTTCCCTCGAGTGACTTCAGCTCTTCGAGCTTCATTCGTCCACGTTCACCGCGAGTCAGGGTAAGAACCATCACCTCAACCCCGTTTGCAACCGACTGAGCCAAGATGTGCCCGGTGAACAGGCTTTCATCGTCTGGATGAGCGTGAACGACAAGTAGTCGTTTCGGGTTGAAGCTTGCCTTGGCCATAACTACAACCTTAGCGAAATCGAAAAATAACTTGATTAACTTAGGGTTACCTAACTAAAGTCGATTTAGTTAGGTAACCCTAACTAGATTCAAGAGAAAGATAAAAGATGTTAGCCAACTTCCTTATTGGTCTTCGAGAAGGCCTAGAAGCAGCTCTAATTGTAGGAATTCTGGCTGGCTATCTAGTCAAAATTGGCCGTAAGAATGAGTTTCCAAAATTATTCTCTGGCGTCGCCGCCGCAATAGCCATTTCGATTCTGGCCGGCTTCACCCTGACATTTGCAGTAACCGAAGCCCCCGAGGGCATAAACGAATTTATTGCTGGTATCGCGTCAATCATCGCGGTTATCTTCGTGACATGGATGATCTTCTGGATGTCAAAGCAGAGCAAAACCCTCGGCAAAGAACTTCGCGGGAAAATTGATACGGCCCTCAAGGCCTCAACAGTGACTCTTGTTGGAGTTGCATTTTTCGCCGTGATTCGTGAGGGCATCGAAACCGCTGTGTTCCTATGGAGCGCGAGCAAAGCGACCGGAGATGAAACATACCCACTCTTTGGAGCAACACTGGGCCTTTTGGTCGCAAGCGTCTTAGGTTATTTGATTTATCTCGGAGTCCTTAAGTTCAACCTCGGTTCGTTCTTCAAATACACAGGAGCTTTTCTGATCGTAGTTGCGGCAGGAATCCTGGCCTACGGAGTGCACGAACTTCAAGAAGTCGGGCTTTTCGCCGGACTCGAGCAGATGTTTCCAATACTCAGCAGCAATGCATACGACGTTTCTGGCATCATCGAGAAAGACGGTGTAGTCCACAGCATCCTCAAAGGCACAATTTCATTCCGAGTTGCTCCATCGAACCTCGAAGCACTCGCTTGGTTTATCTACGCGTTACCTGTGAGCATTCTGTATGCGATGGGCTATCGCAAACCATCTCTCGACAAAGAATAAAAAAATTAAAGAGAAATCCCGCACTTCGATAGGAGGTGCGGGATTTCTTTTTGAACTTGCTTAGTCGTTCTTCGAAGCGTTCTTACGAGCCGAAACCATGCGAGCACGAATGTTCGGATCTAGTTCAACTTTGCGGATACGAACTGCGTCTGGGGTTACCTCAACACACTCGTCCTCGCGGGCGAACTCTAGGCACTCTTCGAGGCTTAGCTTGCGTGGAGGGGTGAGCGACTGGAATTCGTCCGATGAAGCGGCACGCATGTTGGTGAGCTTCTTTTCCTTGGTGATGTTGACTTCCATGTCGTCCGCGCGAGAGTTCTCGCCCACGACCATACCGCCATACACTTCGGTGGTTGGCTCAACGAAGAACGCTCCACGCTCCTGAAGGGCGATCATTGCGAACGGGGTTGCAACACCGGCGCGGTCGGCAACCATCGAACCGTTCTGACGGGTAACAATCTCGCCAGCCCAAGGCTCGTAACCAGCCGAGATCGCGTTAGCGATACCGGTTCCCTTGGTGGTGGTTAGGAACTCGGTGCGGAAACCGATCAGTCCACGGCTAGGAACTAGGAACTCCATGCGGGTCCAACCAGCAGCGTTCGACTGCATGTTCTTCATGCGACCCTTACGGGCTGCCATTAGCTGGGTGATGGCTCCTAGGAACTCTTCTGGGACGTCGATGGTGATGTCTTCAACAGGCTCGTGAAGCTTGCCATCTACGCGCTTGGTAACTACCTGAGGCTTACCAACGGTTAGCTCGTAGCCTTCGCGACGCATCTGCTCAACCAAGATGGCAAGTGCTAGCTCGCCACGGCCCTGAACTTCCCAAGCGTCTGGACGTTCGGTAGGAAGAACTTTGATCGATACGTTACCGATAAGTTCCTTGTCCAAACGGTCCTTAACCAAACGAGCAGTGACTTTGGCGCCCTTGACGCGACCAGCCATTGGCGAGGTGTTAATACCGATGGTCATCGAGATCGCAGGGTCGTCAACGGTGATCATTGGCAGCGGGCGAACATCGTTCGGGTCGGCCAGAGTTTCACCAATGGTGATGTCTTCGATACCGGCAACGGCAACGATGTCACCAGGACCAGCTTCTTCGGCAGGGAAACGCTCAAGAGCCTTGGTCTTTAGAAGTTCGGTGACCTTAACGTTCTGAGTGGTGCCATCCTGGCGAACCCAGGCAACCTGCTGGCCCTTCTTTAGCTTGCCATTGAAGACGCGAAGAAGGGCTAGACGGCCAAGGAATGGGCTGGCGTCAAGGTTGGTGACGTGAGCCTGCAGGGGGGCTTCGTCGTCGTAGCTTGGAGCCGGGATGTACTGCATGATTGCGCCGAATAGTGGCTCCAGGTCAGAACCTTCAGGCAGGGTGCCATCGGCAGGCTTGTTTAGCGATGCGATACCGGCACGGCCCGATGCGTAGATGATTGGCAGCTCTAGGATGCCGTCGATGTCTAGATCAGGAACCACGTCGTGAAGGTCCGAGGCTAGACCGAGAAGAAGGTCGTGGGTCTCTTCAACGACCTCGTCAATGCGGGCGTCGGCACGGTCGGTTTTGTTGACCAGAAGGATTACCGGAAGCTTCGACTCAAGAGCCTTGCGCAGAACGAAACGAGTCTGAGGCAGTGGACCTTCCGAAGCGTCAACTAGAAGCACAACGCCGTCAACCATCGAAAGACCGCGCTCAACCTCACCACCGAAGTCGGCGTGACCAGGGGTGTCGATCACGTTGATGGTGATCTCCTTGCCGCCCGAGTGTGCGCCCTTGTAGGCAATGGCGGTGTTCTTGGCGAGGATGGTAATGCCCTTCTCGCGCTCGAGGTCACCCGAGTCCATGACTCGCTCGTTTACGGTGCCGTGGTCGGCGAACGAGCCGGTCTGACGCAACATGGCGTCGACCAGGGTGGTCTTTCCGTGGTCTACGTGGGCAACGATTGCTACGTTACGAATATCATCGCGGTGAGTTAAGGCCATTTTCGGCTTTCCTTTATTTGTTGTTGGTCTTATTTGTCGGCGGAGACGTTCCAAGTCCAGTAACCCCAGGTTGAGGTATTGCCAAATGGATCTGGAGTGAAGTTCTTGATGCGGTTGTTGTAAACCGTCAGGGTTGGAAGTTGGTACATCGGCAGTCCGTAGCCAAGGTCGAAGAGAACCTTGTCCATCACGCTCAGCATCTTTGGACGGTCCTTGTCTTTAGCGGCAAGAACTTCCTTGGTTACCGAGTTGAAAGTTTCCTCAGGCATCCGAGCAGGCCCGGTCTTGAGTTGCTCGATGCTTCCCGAACCAGAACCGAGTAGTGGCAATGCGCCGAGGTAGACGTCGTAGGCGCCACTTTTCAGGCGAATTGATGGGTCAGAGCTGGAGATGTTGGCAAGGCGCACGCCGGCATTTGAAGCGTGGTCAACCAGCATGGTCCATTCGGCAACAGCAGCCGGTGAATCGGAGTCGAAGAGAACCTTGATGGTCGCCCATCGCGATAGCGCTAAAGGCTTGATGAGTTCGCTGGCGCGCTCTACGTCTTGGAAAGCAAACTGCGCACTGCCGTTCGAACCTACGGTTGCCGCATAGTTCTTAGAGCCGGCACCAAACACAAAACTGTCTGCTCGGGTCACAGTCTGGGTGAGCGAAGCGAAGTCGATGGCTCGAGACTTAGGAATCATGTTCTGGAACGCTAGACGTAAAACCCCTGCGGTGTTCTTGTCTGCGTAAGACGAGTCAGCAAAGAAGCCGCTGCCGAGGTTCAGAACGAACTGCTCGGTTAGGTTGCTGCTTGGAGCGACTAGGGTGACCTTTGCGGTGTCTATTGCCGCGGCTGCGGTCACCAGATCCGACTGCGGTTCGGTTAGGGTCTCACTCGGTGAGAACACATCGACCTTGCCCTTGGAAACGGCAGCGAACGCATCGGCGTTGGTGGCGAAGAAGTTTAGGTTTACAGTCTCTGCGATTGGCTTATTCGGACCCGCAAAGTCGGCAACAGCCTTCAGGGTTAGGCCGGCCTCCGACACCTTGCTAACGGTATAAGCACCGTTAGTGACGAAGTTTCCCGCATCTGCAGTTGCACCGAATGCGTCTCCGTAAGCCTTGGCAAGTTTTGCGATGACCTCGGTCTTGCTCTGCTTGAAGGCATCGACGATTCCGGCGCGAACGGTTGCGGTGTTACCTCCGATACCGGCAGCCTTACCAACGATGTGTGCAGGGACCGAGATTCGAAGAGCAGTCTTCCAGTCGGCGATTGGGGCTGCGAACTGAATGGTCAGCGAGTTCTCGCCAGGCTTCGGGGTGCCAACGATTTCGGCTCCAGCCAAGCTGGCGGTTGCATGTTCGGAACCAAAGCCTGAGGTTTTAGCAGCGTAAACCGCGAGCGCTAGATCGGTTGAATCAACACTGGCGCCATCGCTCCACACAGCGTTCTTGCCCATGGTGTAGGTCAGCTTGTTGCCGTCTACTTTGATGGTTCCAAAGTCTTTGTTGGCAACTAGATCGCCGTTTGCGTCCAGCTGGTAGAAATCTTGGCTGGTGAGCATTGCGAAGTCGTCCGCGTATGGACCAGAGGTAACATCGGCGTTCCAAGAAGTTACCGTGCCAATCTCCGCCACGGTGACGTGTGAGTTGGGTACGACGGTCGCCCCACCGGAGCATGCAGACATAGTGGTTGCAAGCAAAATGGCGGAAATTGAGACCGAGAGCAGACGCTTCATAACTACCTTCAAGGTTACCCTAGACAGCCTGACAATTGGCTTAGTGGAGAATGGTCTGTATGTGGGAACTATTCGCGATTGGCTTTGCCGCCGGATTGGCGTTGGCTATACCGGTTGGACCGATGGCAATCATGCTGATCAACAACACGGTAAACCGCGGATTCCGCCACGGAGTAGTTGGTGCCCTGGGAATGGCGACCGTCGATGGGCTGTATGCATTGACGGTGTTTGCTGTTGGGGCCGCAATCTCGGTTTGGCTTTCGGTATGGGGCCTGTACCTCAATCTGCTTGGGGCGGGCATTCTGCTCTGGCTCGGTGCCTCCACGGTAATAAAGTCACTGGCCATCCTGCGCAGCGCTAACTTGCCTGAACCGAAACTGCTCACCGGTTCGATTGGTAAGACCATGGCAACCTTCATGGGAGCGACTGCGGTCAATCCCCCAACCGCCTTGTACTTCCTAGCTATTGCACCAAACGTGGCTAGCCTCGGCTACCCGCTAAACCTTAGTAATGTGGCTCTGTTTGCCTTCGGTGTTTTTGTTGGCTCAATCATTTGGCAAGAGGGTTTAGTTCTGGTTGGTCTTGCAGTGCGTGGCATCACCACTCCGAAGGTTCGCACCTGGATCGGCGTACTCGGAGGAGTGCTCATCTTTGCATTGGCCGTCAGCATGGCAGGTCGTGCGCTGTGGAGCTAAAGCGTCGACTCGATTTTGAAATATTGCTGGTTCTAGGTGTCAGCCTTGGCCGTTCCGCGGTCTATTCGGTCGTCGCGTTTGTCGCAGCTCTAACCGCGCCCAAGGGCCTAGGTGGTTCAACCACAACTATCAATCAAAGCGAATCTCCTCGCGAGTGGCTAGATGCCACCTACCAGCTACTTGGAACCTTCTTCCAAATCGTTCCGGTCTTCCTCGCCTTCTTCTTGCTCGGTTCGGGCGCGATGGTCAAGGTTGGCCTGAGTCGAATTCAGCTAGGACGCCAGCTCCTGCAGGGCTTGGCAATCGCGGCGGCAATCGGTATTCCTGGCCTCGGGCTATACCTTGCCGCCCGTTCGATGAATCTCTCGGTCCAAGTAGTCGCAACTGATGTACTCGCCTATTGGTGGACTACCCCGATGCTCCTGCTCTCGGCTGCCGGCGCTTCACTGATCGAAGAGGCCGTGATGATCGGATACCTCTTCACGAGACTGAAGGAACGCGGGCTATCGGACCGCAAGATTCTCTGGCTATCGGCCCTGGTTCGCGGTAGCTACCACCTCTACCAAGGAATCGGTGGGTTCGTGGGCAACATCGTCATGGGTCTCGTCTTCGGACGCATCTATCAGAAGACCGGCAAACTGCTGCCGCTCCTTTTCGCGCATTTCCTGCTTGATGCTGTTGTTTTCGTAGGCTATGCCTGGGCGAAAACCTTTCTGCCTTTCCTTTAAACTTGTAACCACTTAGCCCACGCAGGGAAAGTCGGTGAAAATCCGACGCTGACCCGCAACCGTGACTGTTTACAGAAGTCGGATTGCCTGCGAGGAATCTAAGGCTCCATAACACCGTCGAGGACTTGCGGTTGGGGTCGCGTAATGCTTCACGCTATGCGCGCCTTCGCCCATCCTCTACCCAGCGAAGGATCCCCTTGAAACGCATCACACTTGTTGCCCTCTCTCTGTTTTCGCTGGCACTGTCCGGCTGCACCGCAGGACAAACCACTGCAAGCACCAGATCTTGGGTCGATGGCGCCTGCAGTCAAGAGCAGCCTGGTGTGACCCTCTCGGTTGACTACCTCGGCGAAGTGACCACCCACTGCGCGTTGAATTACGACGGCAACGGCTGGGGACTATTCGAGGCGGCAGGGTTTGAGGTTCAGGGAACCGCCAAATACCCAACCGCGTTTGCCTGCAAGATCGATGGCGAGCCGAAAGCGTTCAAGTGCGACGAAAGCGACCCAATGACCTCGTACTGGGGTTATTACCACGTCATTGACGGCAAGTGGGGCTATGCCACCACCGGAGCCTCCGACCACAAGTCGACCTGTGGCACTTGGGAAGGTTGGGTTTTCATGGAAAGTGAAACCACTGAATCTCACCTTCCGAATCCTCAAGAATTCGCCTGTAAGTAATTGAGTTCTCGCTCAGTAGTAATCGCGAAGCAGTACCTTTTTCTGGCACTGCTGGTGGTTTTGGTGCGCGCTGGATTCCGCTTTCTATTCGGTGGCTTCTCCCAGGTTGCACTTCTACTCGGCCTAAAGGATGGCATTGGGCTGGGCCTCTGGGTACTTGCCTTCGGTGCGCTCAATATCGTGTTCGACTTCGCAAAACTCGCCAGGCTAATTCCTGGACGATTCGGCACCGCTCTGTCGATAGCAATCAACCTGGTTCCCGAGCAGGCTATGAGCATCGAGCGAATCCGCGTAGCCTCCAAACTGCGCAGCAACACTCGAGGATTGGCTTTGATTCGGAGGGTGATCGCTCCGGTTTTGCGAGCATCCGTCGATAGTTCCCTTTCGCTTGCGGCAAGCATGGAGACTCGTGGTTTCGGTAAAGCAAAACAGCTGAATCCGTCGTTCGAAAAACCAATCGCTTTCCAATACCCAAAGGATTCCAAGAAATACCAGAGCATCGAACTCAAACCAGGAACGCTAACCCTCATTTCTGGCCCAACCGGCAGCGGTAAATCAACACTGCTGAAGCTTGCTTGCGGACTTGCACCTCACTTCACGGGTGGTCAGGTCAATCGCTCGGTTCCAAAGCCAAACCAACTTGCCCGCTTCGTTGCCTACGTCGGTCAAAACCCCTCTCGCACCTTTGTGGCAGCAACCGTTTACGAGGAGTTGGCGTTCGCGCCGAAACAGCTTGGGTTAGAACTCGAGACCGTGAATCGAATTGCCGAGAGATTTGGACTGACCGACAAGCTCACCTTGGACCCAAGAACGCTGTCGGCGGGCTGGCAGCAGCGCGTGGCGATTGCTGCGAGTCTGACCGCTGGAGCGCAAACCCTGATGTTAGACGAACCATTTTCAATGCTGGATGGTGAAGGTCGAGAAACTTTGCTTGAGTTGTTGATGGAACTGAAAGCAGTTGGCCTAGCCATCGCAATCGCCGAGCATCGAACCGCACTCTTACGCGAGCTTGTAGACGTTGAGGTGAATCTAGGTGACTCAGAAGCAGCAACCGCACAGTTTAAAGAAGCTGAAGTAAATTCCGAGCTCCACACATTCGAGCCAGTCTCGGTCTCCTACGGTCAGTATGTAGTTATCGATAATTTAGAGGTCTCGATTACAAAGTCTTGCATCTCGGTAGTCACAGGTCCGAATGGTTCAGGTAAGAGCAGTCTGCTTCGAGCACTTGCCGAACAGAACTCGGCTCTGGTACCGCAACCGGCAGCCGATCTACTATTTATGAATTCGGCACGCGAGGAACTAGAACAAGCTGACCAAGACAATCGGCAGCCAATCGGAACCACACGAAAACTTCTTGAGCGCCTGATTCCGAACTTCCCACTCGGAAACAATCCGACTGACCTTTCTGAAGGGCAAAAGTTAGCCCTGGCAATCGCAATTCAAATGGGACAAAATCGCCCAATCCTTCTGCTCGATGAACCTACTGTCGGCTTCGACGGCGCAGCCAAGAACCGCCTAGCCGAACTACTTTTTGAAATTACAAAACTTGGGAAAACCGTGCTGCTAGCCACGCACGATCATGAGTTTGCGAAGCAGATTTCTGCCCACACCATCAGCTTGGGCGGTGCCAATGTTTGACAGTAAGCGCATTGCACTCCTCGGCACGCTCGCCGCATTGAATTCGGTAGTGAGACTCCTCGGTGCAGGGGTTGCCGGAGTCGAAACCGCTTTTGCGCTGATTATTATCGCGGGTTACGTGTTGGGTGCGAGATTCGGTTTGGCACTAGGGGCACTCAGCATCACGACAAGCGCACTCATGAGCGGCGGAGTTGGGCCTTGGCTTCCGTTCCAAATTGCGGCAGCCGCAATTGTGGGTCTCGGTGCAGGGCTTCTCCCTAAGCCAAAGAACTCCAAATTACAAAAACTAACCATGAGTGTTTATGCGGTTTTCGCCGCCTACCTTTATGGCGCTTTGATGACGCTTTGGACCTGGCCGCTTATCGCTGGAGGCACCGTCCTAGGCTTCGAAGAAGGCGCTGATCTGTGGACCAACCTAATCAAGTTCTTCACATACGAACTGGTGTCTGGTGGTTTACTTTGGGACACTGGTCGTGCCATCACCACAGTGGTTTTGATCCTATTAACTGCTTCGACCCTGACCACCACACTTGAACGTGCAGCGACCAGGGTCGAAGTAAAAGTTGGACTTTAGCCAAGCATTACTAGTGCGAGTGCTCCGGCAGCTGCAGCGGCAGCGCCGGCGATACCGAAGTTGATCTTCCAGGTGTACTTGATTTCCTTGCGAACGATGTGCAGAAGAGCAGCAGCAAGCATGGTTAGCGATAGACCTAGAGCGGCAGCAACTGCCCAGACTAGGGTCCATGGCTGTGCGTAGTAAGCGGCGTGAGCTAGAACAAGTCCAACAACGCCTAGAACCTCAAGAAGTGCAACTAGACGAACAACGAACACCGAGGTGTCCTTTACCCAGCCGATGCCTGCAGAAGCAATGGTGTCGATTGGTGCGGTTAGCTTGAAGGTTCCGGCCTTCCAGAAGGTTAGAACTACTGGGATCGATAGCAGCCAAGCTGCGATGTCGTAAACGATGGTCATAATTTGATTCCTTGTTTTTGTTTGTTCAAAAGATTACGCTTGTAAGTAAAGCACGGGTTGACTAAATAAGTCAAGTACCTCTTTACTAAACGATGGGAGTGTCGTATGGAAATCAAAGCGCTATGCGAACGCGACGCTGAAAACTGGAACGTCGAAGTCCCTGAATTTAATAACCTCCACCTCTCCGCCAAACGCCTCGACAAGGTCGAAGCCATGGTTAAGGAAGCCGCCAAGAACTATGGCATCACCGAAAACTGCGACGTAGTGATCAAGGTTATTGCCAGCATGCCAGGCCTAATCTGCGACATGGAAGCCGCTCAAGAGAAGATGAAGCAAGCCGCAAAACTACAGGAAGAGGCTTCGGCCGAAATCCGTGCCGTGGTTGGCAGAATGCGTGAGCAAGGTCTAACCATGCGCGACATCGCAGTGCTACTTGGCGTCACACCACAGCGAGTCGCTCAGCTCGCCCCTTGCGACTAATCAGCCCTAGAAGCCGGTGACTTGGTGTAAACCGCAATAAAGTCGCGCTCTGAAGGCAACCAGAACCGCTCTGGCGAACGCGGTGAAGCCGCATCCAACTTCTTACCGTTCTTGTAAGGTCCGTAAAGGAACCCGTTTGCATAAGCTTCGTTCATGTCGAGCAAGATAGCTCGCTCAGCACCGGCTCGAACCAGCACATCACCTAGAGACTTTGCACTCATCGCAGCACCGATGACGTAAACCACCGAGCCGTCCTTACGCACACCAATAGCCGAACGCCAAACCAGGTTCTTGCCAGAACCAACACCCTTCCAGACCCAACCCCACTTGGACTGATCCTCGTCAACTACCTGACTGACTCCCCCGTCAACGATGAGCTCCATGTTCTGTCGAACCGACTGAATGCCGTTGCGCACGTAATCGCGACCCCACTCAACAACATCCAGCGAGCCGTCCTTGTAGGTAACCAGCGAGGCCTTGCCGTCCTTGAGTTTCTTGTAAACGATGTCACCAAACTGGTACCCGCCTTGCGAGTCCCTCATTAGAAAGCCGCCATTTAGGCCGGCAACATAGAACGAT
The DNA here is from genome assembly GCA_041158865.1 of Actinomycetota bacterium. Classification (GTDB taxonomy): domain Bacteria; phylum Actinomycetota; class Actinomycetes; order Actinomycetales; family Microbacteriaceae; genus Rhodoluna. The sequence goes on along the minus strand of JBEBAN010000004.1, from coordinate 29,746 downwards.
TTCAAGCGCTCGGGAACCTGGCCCGTTCGACCCTCAAGCCCCTCGACCTCGGGGATCTTCATGCCAGGCACCTGTGCGAACGCCAGCAGCTGCGGGTCGAACCAGGTGACGGTCGCCCAGTAAGAAGTGTGAACGTCATCGGGACGAATGCGGGCAATCCAAACCGCAGTATTACCGTTCACCACGATCTTGGTTGGCTTCCACTCCCCTTCGCCATCAATCGGAGAGACTGGGGACTCCAAGCGAACCGGCAGCGTGGACGGCGCATGCGCAACTCCCCAAGCCTGGTTATTTGCTTCGAGCGCATCACCGGTTGGCGTCACCGAAGCAACCGAATCGTCCTCATCATTCGGACCGGTACTCGGATTTCCGCCGACCTTGGCTGGGTTGATGTAGGTGTAATAGACGTCCTCCGCGAAAGCCACGAAGACACCAAATCCGCTCTCACGTAATACGGACGCAGTAGCGGTTAGTAATCCTTCATCCTTGCGGACCATGCGGTCGACCGTCATTGAAGAAATGAATACAGCGAAAACAACTAGGAAAGTCAGCACACCATAACTGGCACGACGACCAATCAGCTGAGCTGGCGTGAAGTATTTCGATGCCTTATAAGCTGACGCACCACCCAGGTTTCGAGCAGCGACCATCGCCGAATGGAAGTAGGCAACCAACCAAGCTCGTTGTTTTCCTCGATAACGGGAAAAGACGGCAGTTTCAAAAAACTCGGTCAAGTCAGAAACGGTAATCGAACTCAATTCGCGCCGACCAAACGCGTCTTGGTTCACGATCAGAGGAATTACCTCTTTGAACCAACGCTTAGGTTCATCGCCAAGCTCAGACTCGGGAATGTACTCAATCCAATAGTTGAACCACGGGCCGACCGTTTTCGGGATTTTGATCTGCTGCTTCTTAGACACGACTAGCTCAGGTGTGTTTCTCGCTCAAAGATTATGAATTCACTCTGCTTGGCAACCTTGCGATAAACCGATTGTGCAGTCAGGTTGTCCTTGTGGGTCAGCCAATGCAACTTCTCGGCACCTTGTTGGCGAGCGAATTCAGCACAGCCAAAAATGAGCTGAGTGCCAATGCCACCACGGCGCACCGATGGATTCACGAACAAATCCTCGAGATAAAGATTCGGTTTATCGTTCCAAGTAGAAACCGTGAACGAGCAATGAGCGAACCCAACCACTTCTCCCTCAAGCTCCAGGACGAACGCGTGAAAATTGAATTCAGGGTCGAAGAATCGCGACCAGGTCAGCGCGGTTTGCTCTTCGGTCAGGGAGTGTTCGTAGAACTCAAGGTAGCCGTCCCAAAGCGGACGCCACTGGTCATAATCACTCTCGCGAATCTCTCTAAACATTTCTAGCCATCTGCCGGATTTGCCGGCCCGTTCAATGTCAACTGATAGAGATCTACATTCAGCCAACGGCCGAACTTGAAACCAACCTGTGGCAAGGTGCCCACACACTTGAACCCAAGCTTCTGATGAAGCGCAATACTGCCCGCATTGGTCGAGTCAATTACACCGATGACCGCGTGCAGCTCACGCGCCACTGCAGCATCAATTACCAACTGCAGTAAATCCTTACCCAGCCCCAGCCCACGGAAGCTCTGGTGAAGATAGACCGAGTGCTCAACCGTGTATTTGTAGGCAGGTTGCACTCGAAAGGCTCCAAAACTTCCAAAGCCCATCAACTGCCCCGAATCCGAGACTATGCCTATGACCGGGAAGTTTCCTGCTCGCTTGGTTTCAAACCAAGTCACCATGCTGTCCAGGGTCCGCGGCTTGTAATCGTAGAGCGCTGTCGAATTCTCAATGGCATCGTTGAGGATCGCAAGGATTGCTTCCCCATGCTCCTCAAGCGAGCACTCCACCACCGAATAGTTGACCATCACTCAAATTTATCCACAGAATCATTAATCCCTGCCTAAGCAGGAACCTTGCGAATAACTCTTTGAAACGGATAAAGGCGCAACTGATCAAAAACCCATAGGGCTAGAGAACTGGTTCGCCGTCCTTGTTGGCTCTTGGCTCTCCAGGCTGTAAGAACCAAATCAACAACATAATGGCTCCCGCAAGTGGGATCAGCGCAAACCAGAGATAAGTACCCGGTTTACCTATATCTTGTAGTCGCCTGACCCCAAGAGCGATTGAAGGCAAGAATGTGGCGATACTCCATAGGTTCTGCATCGGCGAATCTAATCTGGTTGGAAACGAAATTCCAGCAACAGTGTTGACCTCCACGACACCAGGGAACAAGACCCCAACTACAGCAGTGGCAAGCGCCAGGAACAGCACAGTCCACCAAAAAGTTGTTTTCGAGGTGCGACCCTTGAAGTTTGCATAATTGCGCCAGTAAGACTTGATCGAATCAATGAAGTTCATGCTTTGAGTCTAAAGATTAAATGAAGAAAGCCCGCCTTTCGGCGGGCCTCTTCACATGGGATGTGTGGAGATGGGGGGAATTGAACCCCCGTCCAGAACAATGATTCTGACTCTTCTACGGGTGTAGTTTCACTATCGCTTTACTCGGTCCTGGTCATACCGTGAAACGAACTGACCAACGAACCCAGCCTGAGTTTAAGTCCCGCGTAACCCTAAGGCGTAACTACGCAGCAAGATTTCTAGATAACGCCAGTACCCGAAACGAAATCAAATTCGGACTGACGGACTCGGGCTAGTTGCGCTTAGGCAGCTAGGGCGAAGTCGGCGCGCTTTGCATTGGCACCTATAGTTTGCAACGGACATTTACGTGTTGACGCTACATTCACGACCCGCTTCATTCAGGCACTAAAGCACTGTCGAAACCGATCATCCCCATGTTTAGTTTTCAAATTCCTGATTTCTCAGGACTCTAATAGTAACCCTCGCGGGTGACTTTTTATGCCTACCAGTCCTTACCCTTGGAAGACATAGCTCGATCAGCCTCACGCTTATCCTGCTGTTCCTTCAGGGTTTGGCGCTTGTCGTAGTCTTTCTTACCCTTGGCGAGAGCGATTTCAACCTTCGCGCGGCCGTCCTTGAAGTAGATCTTCAACGGGATGATGGTGTAGCCGGATTCTTTGACCTTCTTGGCTAACTCGTTGATCTCGTGGCGGTTGAGGAGCAACTTGCGCTTGCGTCTTGATGGCTTGTTGGTCCAAGACCCTTCGAAATATTCAGGGATGTGAACGTTCTCGAGCCAGGCTTCACCTTTGTCCACTGCAGCGTAGCCATCGACCAAAGAGGCGCGACCAGCGCGCAACGACTTCACTTCGTTTCCACTCAAAACCATGCCGGCTTCGAACGTGTCTTCGATGTGGTAGTCGTGGCGGGCTTTGCGATTGCTGGCTACCAGCGTTTCGCCCTTTTCCCTCGGCACGATTGACTCCAATAAATAGTGGTTTGCTGACTTTAGGTCAGCCAATCAGTTTAGCGAAAACTTAGGCGCGAAGATAGCGACGAATTGAGGCAATCGACGCGAAGGCAGCCAGTAGTACACCGATTCCGAAGATGAATGGAAGCAGCATAAGTGCGGTGTCGAGGCCAACGAAGTTCGTGAATGGCAGAGCCTGAGCGAGGTAGCCCTGCACGAAGAACTGGACGATTGCGAAGACGGCTCCCCCGGCAAGTAGCGAACCAATCGCTGCAGCGGTGACGCCCTCGATGACGAACGGAAGTTGGATGTAGAAATTGGAGGCACCAACGAGGCGCATGATTCCGATCTCTCGACGCCTTGAGAAGGCTGATTGTCGGATTGTTGTGGCAATCAGAAGGATCGAAGAGAAGAGCATGACCACAGCGATACCAACGGCCGCTAGTGAGGCTGCGTTTAGCATGCTGAAGATTTGGTCGAGGTAACTTCGCTGGTCACGGACTTCTTCGACACCGGCGACACCACTGAAGCTTTGGGTGATGATTTCGCCGTCCGATGCGTTCTTGAGCTTGACCCAGAAAGTTTCGTTCAACTGGTCACCGGTTACGTACTCGGTGATTGTGTTGTCTTTGAACTCTTCCTTGAACTGCTTCAAGGCGTCGTCGTGGTTCAGGAAGTAGTACTTCTCAACGTAAGGAGCCAGGGTTGCGTCGTTCAGCTTCGCTTCAATCGCGGTCTTTACGTCACCTGATGCTTCACCCTGTGGGCAAGCCTCGCCTGGTGAGTAACTGGAGCAAAGGTAGATGGCAACCTGCGCGCGGTCGTACCAATAGTTCTTCATTTCGCTGATCTGGAGCTGCAGAAGCGCTGCTGTGCCAACGAAGGTGAGTGAGAGGAAAGTCACTAGGACGATCGAGACAACCATGCTTAGGTTGCGCTTTAGACCCTGGGCGACTTCGCCGAAAACGTAGCCGAGCTTCATCGCATCTCCTCGGCCTTTTCATAGCCAACGCCACGCTCGTCGGAGACAATCTTGCCTTCTTTGAGCACAACCACGCGACGCTTGAGTTTGTCTACGATTCCGCGGTCGTGGGTGGCCATGACGATGGTGGTTCCGGCAGCGCTGATGCGCTCGAGGAGGTTCACGATTTCCTGGCTGGTGGCTGGGTCGAGGTTACCGGTTGGTTCGTCGGCTAGAAGCAGCTGGGGCTTGTTCACAATTGCGCGGGCCAGAGCCACACGCTGCTGCTCACCACCGGATAGTTCGTTTGGGTAGCGGTCGCGCTTCTCTTCGAGGCCTACGAGTTTCAAGACGGCTGGGACGGCATCAGCGATGAAGGCTGGCGACTTACCAATTACCTCGAGACAGAAGGCAACGTTCTGGTGAACGGTCTTGTTTGGAAGAAGGCGGAAGTCTTGGAAAACCATGCCGATGTTGCGGCGGAAGTAGGGAACGCGACGTCCTGGAATTGATATCAGGTTTTCACCGAGAACGTGGATGCTGCCCTTGCTCGGAACATCCTCGCGAAGCATCATTCTGAGTAGCGATGATTTACCCGAACCCGAAGCACCAACAAGGAAAACGAAGTCGCCTTTATCGATCTCAAGTGTGACGGTGTCCAAGGCAGGGCGAGGTGCTCCCTTATAGGTCTTGGAGACGTTCTGTATCGAAATCATTGCATCTCCAGCCTAGGCTGTGAAGCCACTTAAGCCTGTTTACGCCACCGAATACCGGCAGAAATAAATCCTTCTAGATCGCCATCGAAAACGGCGCTCGGGTTGTTCACTTCGTACTCGGTGCGAAGGTCTTTAACCATTTGGTAAGGCGCGAGAACGTAGGAGCGCATCTGCTCTCCCCAGCTGGCTTTCACATCTCCAGCGAGCTGCTTCTTCTGGGCTTCTTCCTCTCGTCGCTTTATTTCGAGCAGACGTGACTGAAGCACACGCAGCGCTGCCGCCTTGTTCTGAATCTGCGACTTCTCGTTCTGGCAGGAAACCACGATTCCGGTTGGAAGGTGAGTGATTCGAACTGCAGAGTCGGTGGTATTAACAGACTGACCGCCGGGGCCACTCGATCGGAACACGTCGATGCGGATTTCATTTTCAGGAATCTCGATAACGTCGGTCTGCTCGATCAGCGGAACCACTTCGACGGCCGCGAAGGAGGTCTGGCGCTTGCCGGCAGCGTTGAACGGGCTCATGCGAACCAGACGGTGAGTTCCACCCTCGACGGAAAGCGTTCCGAAGGCGAATGGAGCGTCAACTTCGAAGGTCGCCGACTTGATTCCGGCTCCTTCCGCATAGCTAACGTCTAGAACCTGAGTGGGCATCCCCTGCTTCTCGGTGTAGCGCAGATACATGCGCATCAGCATTTCGGCGAAGTCGGTTGCGTCGTCGCCGCCCGCTCCCGATCGAATGGTGATTACCGCCCCGCGAGAATCGTATTCGCCGTTGAGAAGCGTCTGAACCTCAAGAGCACCAATGTCTTCGGTTAGCTTCGCAAGTTCATTCTTCGCTTCGCTCTGGCTCGCGGTGTCGTCCTCGGCATTGGCTAGTTCAACTAGAACTTCTAGGTCGTCCAGGCGATCCGAGATGCTTTCTAGCTTGGTGAGCTGCGCTTGAACTCGGGAAAGCTTGCTGGTGACCACCTGAGCCTTCGCCGCGTCGTCCCAAAGGTCTGGTGCAGCCGCCTGCTCTTTAAGATTGGCTACTTCCCTCTCGAGGCTGGCAGGGTCGACAACCGCACGAATGCTTGCGAAGGTATCGCGTAAATCGTGGATTTCTTTGGAAAGGTCTAACTCAGCCATCGGTCTCTAGTCTAGGTAACCGATAATTGTGTCGTGGCTAAAACTCAACGCAAACTCATGCGTGAACTAGTTTTACCCGTTTTTGTTCCTTCGCTAATCTTCTCGGCGGGTGAGAACGTACTCCTTCCGATGATTCCTGCCGGTGCTGAAAAACTTGGTGCCGATCTTCCCGCAGCGTCGCTAGTTGCGGGCATGATCATGGTTGGAACACTCATCGCGGATATCCCAGCTGCCAAGTTCGTGGCGCGAATTGGCGAGCGCAAGGGAATGATTTTGGCGTCGCTGCTGGCCGCACTAGGTCTTGTGGTTTCGGCATTCGCAACTAACCTCTGGGTCATGGGCTTTGGAGTCTTGATCGTGGGGATGTGCGCTTCGACGTTTGCTCTCGCTCGTCACACCTACATGGCGGGAGCCGTGCCCTACGAAGTTCGTGCTCGCGCCTCTTCTACTCTCGGCGGCATGTTCCGCGCCGGTGGTCTGCTTGGGCCATTCATCGCTGCCGCCCTAATCCTTCTGGGTGACTTCAAGTTCATCTACTGGGGTGCAGCGCTGCTATGTGGCATAGCCGCGGCAATCCTCTACTTCGCCAAGACCGATGAAGCCGCCGATAAGAGCAGCCAAGGCTCACTCAGCACCTGGCACATCACCAAGCGTGAATGGAAGAAGCTCAGCACCCTTGGGTTGGCATCTGCAATCCTTGCAACGTTGAGAACCGCTCGAATCGTTGGCTTACCGCTCTGGGCTCTTTACCTGAAAATCGATGCGGGTTCGACCTCACTAATCATCGGTATCGCAGCAATCGCCGACTTCGCGCTTTTCTATGCCTCAGGTCAGGTGATGGACAAGTGGGGTCGAAGGGCTGCAGCGGTTCCAACCGTGGCGCTCATGGGCATCACCATGTTCCTACTTCCGCTAAGCCACGATGCCTTGGGGCTCTTCTTGGTCGCCATCGCAATGTCGTTGGCAAACGGCCTCGGCTCGGGTCTGATCATGACACTAGGCGCAGACCTCGCTCCTGCCGATGCTCGCGGTGAATTCCTTGGCGCCTTCCGCTTCCTCGTCGATGGCGCTGTCGCAATTACCGCTCCGGTTCTCGCAATCGCCAGCGCAACGCTCGGCCTCGGCTACGGATTCTTTTTCTTCGGCTTCCTAGGACTCATCGGTGCTTGGATCATGTGGAAGCACATTCCGATTCACATTCAGCACACTAAGTAATTGCCCGCGCCTTTGACCTGGCACAGACGTCCCCGAAATTCCCCAGCGTTAGACCGGTAATTGAAGTCCACTGCGTGCAGAAAACGGCTTCCAGGGTTTTGCCATCCAGACTCAGCACCGAAATGGATTTGGTGCTTACGCCAATGGTTTGGCTTGCTTCCTTTAGAAGTGCAGCAACCGTGGGTGAATAGTCCAAGGCGATTACTGGTGGAATGCCATCGGAGATAAGTTGCTCAGAAGCCTCGAGCGCCAACACATCGCTCACCTGCTTGTTTCGCACGGTTTGGTATTGCACTCCCCCGAGCTCCAGGAAAACCAGACCGAGCACCAATGTCCCAGCAATGACCGCGATGCCCAGAGGGAGAATCGAGCCAGACTCGTTGCTCATTTGTGACTAATCCCGCGAACTCGCATGTCACCCTCAACCGCCTCAACGCAGATCAGTGACGCATTGCAATTCAGGCTATGCAAATTAGATGAGGCTAGCCCTAAATCTTCCTTCAAAATCGGCTCGAGTTCGCTGTGGTCGAGGCTCACCGAGCGAGCCATGGAGATTGCAAAGAGTTGCAGCCGAGTCTTGTGGTCAAGCTGCTCTGCCAGTTGAATCAGCCAGCCCATAACCAACAATTGACCTACCAAAACGAAGGCTATGACCTCCAGAACTGCGGCACCAGATTCAGAACTAGTTTTCGAGAGGCGCATGACTGCTCATTTTGAGTTCTGGAGTTTCAAGAGATAAACCGCCAGGAAGTGGCATCTGATCCACTAAAAGCGAGACCGATGCAACCCCGCTACCTTTTTCAGCATCAAGCGAAAAGCGACTCATACCGGTTTGTTCCTGCAATTTCCACGTTAGGTATTCGCGCAAGTCAGACTGCTCAAAGTCCGGTTGCGAAAACCTCCACGCCGCCTCCATGGAAACCACGCGAAGTGTAACTCTCTCAAAAGCGAACCAGCCAAGACCAATCGTTGTACTCGCAATTGCGATCATTGGCAGCAACACGAGGAGAAACTCGACCACAGCCGAACCGCGGCTAGAACGCAACAACGCGATTGAGTGACTGATTCAGGATGCCACTAAGCGCCGGAGTTGCCACAGACCATAGAACAACCACTAGACCTGCGGTCATTAGCGTGATCAGCACCCAACCAGGCACGTCGCCTTTTTCTTCTCGAAGTAGTTTCATTGTTTCCCTTTCAATAGTTGAGATTCAGGTACTGCATGGACGGAAAGAGTGCGAAGAGAATACTGACCGGAAGAATCAGAAAAACCAAGGGAAGTAGCATTGTGTTCTCCTGTTTGGCACCCATGGATAACCTCTGGTGGTTTATGGTTGCTCTCAGGCTTGCGGAGAATTGCTGCAGTTGCTCGGCGACCGGAGAACCAAATTCCAGAGCTATTTGAAGCTTCACCACGAACTCAGCGAGTGGGCCGCTTGCGCCCTTTCTCATGATTGATAGTTCTTCTGGAAGGTTGCCGCCCAGGTCTAGCGAACCCATCAGCCTTCGGAACCTGTCAGCAACAGAACCCTTTGAATCAGCAATAGCGGCCTCGATGGCTGCACTCAAACTCAATCCAGAATCAACACCTACGGCAATAAGTGTCGCGATCGTTGCCACTTCATTGTTGTTAGAAATATCTCGCTTCAAACTAGGCACTTGAACCAACCAAAATTCGCGCTGGAGTGAATTGCTTGCCGGCCAACATGACCAATCGATATGCAACGACAGACACCACAAAGCCAGCCAAGAGCAGGATTCCTCCAGCATCAGAGAGATAGGCGACGCGACTCTGCTCATTCACGGAAAGAACGCCGACCAACACCCACGGAGCGAACAGCCCTAACTTCGCAACAACCAGAATCGCTCCTAGTCTCGCCTCGATGGCTCCTTCCGAAGCGTTCGACTGTCGCAACTCGGCCGCCAGAGACTGAAGATTTGCGACGAGGCTCTGCCCTCCGGTGAAGTGAGCGAGCTTCAGTACGCCGACGAACCGATCGGCCTCGGCACAGGCAAGCGTGTTACGCAGGTCATCCATAACCTGGATGAATCCTTTACCTCGAGCCAATTCCTGATCCACTCGCCGCAGCTCCTCATCTAAACCTTCCGTCTTGAATTCGGAAATGTAGGCGAAGGCATCCTCCATGGAAACTCCAGATTGAATCGCTGAACAGTAAAGCTCCACGAAGCCAGGCATCGCAGCCTTCACACGCTTCAAATCTCTTCCACGACGAATGCTACGAAATTCGTAAACCAGCAGCACGCAGGCACCGACGATTATCAGTCCAATCCAAAGATTCAAACTTTCACCGCCTCGAGAGCGAGCGGACCCGAACGAGTAACTCGCATGATTTGATCGATGCGACGGGAGCCATCCGAAAGCCTTCTGCAGTGCACGAACAAATCCATCGACGACCTGATCACGGATTCGAGAAACTCTCGTGAGATGTTCGAGCCTGCGAGTAGTGGCAAAGTACTCAGTTTCTGCAGGCCTTCGCTTGCTGAATTGGCATGAATCGTGCACATTCCAGGTATTCCAGAGTTCAGTGCGATCAACATGTCCAGAGCTTCGGCTCCTCGCACCTCTCCTACGACCAGCCTGGTTGGGCGCATTCGCAAGGTTTCTCTAATCAGACGTCTAAGGTCGATTTCTCCTTTGCCTTCAATGCTTTGAGGCCGGGTCTGCATTGCCACCACATCCGGCAAGGTGCATTTCAGCTCGAACGTGTCTTCAACTGAAATCACGCGCTCAGTTTCAGGAAGGCTGTTGAGCAGCGCCGAGAGCAACGTGGTTTTCCCCGCTTGGGTGGCTCCGGAAATCAACACATTGGAACCGACTCGCATTTCGTCTACCAAAAACTGCGCCTGAGCCATTGACAAGACCCCGTAACCAATGAGCGACTCCAAAGTTAGAGGTTTATTTAGGAATTTTCGAATGTTCAGACTTAAGTGATCCCGAGTGATGTCTGGGATGACCGCATGGAGCCTGAAGCCAGAAGTAAGTTGAGCATCGATGTATGGCGTGGTTCGGTCCAACCTTCTACCAGATGGCCTAATCATCCGATCGACCAAGGACTTTAACTGTGCTGCAGAGAACGAAACAAGCTCACGGAAATGTTGCCCACCCTTGGCGTAGTGAATCACTCCAGGCTCATTGATCCAGACCTCTTCAAGTGATTCGTCGTCCAGATATTTTTGAAGAAAAGAAAATCCCGACACTTGCTCTTCCAAATACGAACGCAGCGAGTCTTCCTGCGGGGCTTCGATAACCGAGTTTTCAAAGCCCTCATCCAAAACATGTTGCAAAGCACCAGCGACCGACTTACCTTGGTCGAGCGCTACCGCTCTGACTCTGCGGGATAGCTGTTCTACGTTTACTGCCATAGAAATCAAGGTATTCGCGAAGATTTTCTAACAAGATTTCTTATCCACAGCCTGCGCCTGCTAAGATAATTGAGTCCACGCGGGAGTGGCGAAATTGGCAGACGCACTAGATTTAGGTTCTAGCGCTTAATAGGCGTGTGGGTTCAAGTCCCACCTTCCGCACCAAGACATAAAAAGACCGAGGGTTTTCCTTCGGTCTTTTTTATTGCTCGTTTACTGCAGGATCGCGGCGATCGCTGCCGAGGCATTCACTATTCCAGCGCCGTAGCCTCCGTAGGCAGAACCGTCGGTTGGATTGCGTGGTTCCGCACCAGAACAACCAACTGGAACTTGCGATGCAAATGTCGTCGCTGTAGAGCTCAAAGCGTTCCACATGGATTCGACCAGCGCACCATTCATCGTCGTGGACGGATTTTGTCGGAATTTAGCCGAATACATTAAAGCCACTATTCCAGTCACCACCGGCGAGGCCATCGAGGTTCCGTTTTCCCAGGCGTAGTTAGAGGCTCCAGGAGTGGTAGTTCCAGCATTTAGTGTCGAGTAAATTTGGCCTGCGTCGCTACCCTGGCAGAAGTCACCACCAGGTGCCGAGACGTCCACGCCAACAGCCTGACCCTGATACATAACGCTGTAGTTCGTATAGAAGGTTGGCTTGCCAAACTTGCCGCTAGCGCCGATGTTGATCGTTGGGTAGCAGTTACCTGGGTAGCTTTGCGTTGCGGAACCATTTTCGTTACCCGCTGCGGTTACGACAGTAATTCCTTTAGCTTTTGCGGCCGCTAGAGCAGCTTCGGTGTCGCTATCGCAGCCAGCACTGCTTCCACCGATTGACATGTTGATAACCTGCGCAGGGTGTGGGTTGTCTGGCACTCCAGTCATACGAATGCCTGCGGCCCACTTGATTCCAGCGATGATATCCGAAACCGTTCCACCATTTGGGCCTAGGACGCGAACAGGCAACAACTTCACATTAGGTGCGACTCCAACTACACCAAAGTCGTTGTCGGTTGCCCCAATGATTCCCATGACGTGGGTGCCGTGCCATGAAGAGTTGCGTGAGCTTGACCCACCCTCGACGTAGTCGCCAGAGTCATGCGCGTCGGAATCTCGGCCATTGCCATCATTCGACTTTGAAGCATCGGAAATGAAGTCGTATCCTGGCCAAATTCTTGCGCTGTCGATGTCCGGGTGATCGGTGTAACCGGTGTCAATAACCGCGACGGTGACTGCAGGTGAACCCGTTTCGGTAGCCCAGGCACCACTGACCTTCGCGGAGTAGTTCTCGCTTGAGTTTAGATACCACTGCCTGCTGAACCAGGTGTCATTGGCTGCATTCACAGGAGTGACGTTCGTGTAAGTGAAACTCTTAGTAAATGAAACCGAAGCGCGGTCATTTGTGACGGTCAACCTGGCGCGATAAACAACACCGTTGGTGAGGTCGGTGACTTGGCAAGTGTTATTGATTACGGTGCAAGAAACCTCGGTAAGGTCTGGCTTGGTTACGGTCACTGAGTAGTTGACCGGAAGGCCACCCATGTCTTTCAAGGACGTGTATGGCGTCCATGAATATTGCAGGTTATCAATGTTGTTTAGAACGGTAAGCGCGGTCGGCGTTTTCGGCGCTGTCGTTGGAGTTACGGCGGCGTACTTGTAGTAACCGAGATACTTAATGCCTCGGTAGTAAGTGATTGCGGCGACTCGGAACCGCGCTTCGGTACCGGCTTTCAAATAACTAGTCGACGTCGTGTAACTGCGGGTAGTGCTAGCTGTTTGACTCTTGAGTGTTCTCCAAGCGCCAGATGCATAGATCTGAACACGATAACCGATGATGTAGCCGGAGTAACGAGTGGTTGGTTTCGCCCAACGCACGGTGACCCGCGGTGTGGTTCCGGAAACCCAGGTGTCTGTCGCTGTGATCGGTGCCAGCGAAGCCTTAGTGATTGCGGTCTTCATGATGATCGGTAAATTGACTGGCTCTTGATTACCCAAAATCTGTGGAGCAATCGGTTGCTGTGCCAGCCCAGCTGTAAATACATATGAGTCAAACTCAACCTTGGCCACGCGAGGGTCGGACTTAAGGTTTTCAAGGGCTGCTGTCGCCTGGTCGTCGGTCAAATCACGTGCAAAATCAACCGCATAAAGCCTGCCACCTAGGTTGCGTGAGTTCTCTAAATCGACACCAGCGAAGTTCTCGCCGGTCGGCTCACCGTTCAGCGCAATCGGATCCACTCCAGAACGGTAGGTGACTAGAAAACCTACTGCATTGTCGCCAGTGGCAACAGATGGAGTCTGGACCATTAGGGCGTTCGCAGGAGTCGCATTTATCAGCCCGGCGATTGTTGCAAAGGCTGCCAGGCCAACTAGAAACTTGCTACGCATGATTACAGGCTACTCACTGATTCTGTGAAGAATCTGTGTATTAGGAGTCCCACTTGACCGGCTTTATGCCGAGTGATTTCAACGCGTCGTTTGCCTTACTGAAAGGCTTAGAGTCGAAGAAACCGCGCGACGCCGATAGCGGACTAGGATGAGCCGATTTGATGATCGTTGCCTTAGGTAAGAGTGTTTCAACCTCTGCAGCCTGCTTACCCCAAAGAATCGCAACCAGCTTTTCGCCGTGGTGTTCCGCGAGCGCTTTTACGACCTTGTCGGTGAATCTGTCCCAGCCAAGGTCACTGTGACCTCCGGCATCACCAACCGGGGTGGTTAGGTGTCGGTTTAGAAGCAGGACGCCCTGCGCCGCCCACTTAGTGAGATCGCCGCCGGTTTTCACCTTGTCGCCGAGATCGCTTTTGATCTCTTTGAGGATGTTTTGCAAACTGCGTGGAAGAACCGGTGTGGTTGGGAGGTCCACTGCAAAGCTCAAACCAATTGCGGTGTTCTCTGTCGGGTAAGGGTCCTGACCGATAATCAACACCTTGACGTCGCGCATATCTGTCTCGAGTGCGCGCATTATTCGGTGGTCGATTGGCGTGTACTGTCTGGTCTCGGATGCCAGCTTGATTTCCATCAGCAAAAGCAGGTCGGCGCAGTCGCCTAGGGCGTACTGCCAGGTGGGATGCATTTGCTCAAAGAACACCAGTTAAGACTAGTCCTGCGCAAGAGTATGCTGGCACAAGGAAGGCAGGTTTCGCATGGACTTGAAGGAGCTGGCAACAGAGGCAAACGGTTATTTGAGCACCCTACAGGGAATCCGTCGTGAGCTTCACCAGATGCCAGAGTTCGGCCTAGAGCTTCCAAAGACTTTGAAGCGAGTCTTAGATTCGGTGGAGGGCTTGGGCGAGGTTCACCTCGGCAAGAACATGACCGCTGCAGCCTTGGTCATCAAAGGCGGTCAGCCCGGTCCAACCGTTCTGCTTCGTGCCGACATGGACGCACTCGCGGTGGTCGAAGACACCGGCCTCCCATACTCTTCCACCAACGGCTACATGCATGCCTGCGGCCACGACCTGCACATGGCGATGGGTATCGGTGCCGCTCACCTGATTCATACCCACCGCGACCAACTAAAGGGCGATGTCGTGATCTGGTTCCAGCCTGGCGAAGAGGGCCATGGCGGCGCAGACATCATGCTCGAACAGGACATGCACCTGGTTTCCGGCTCTAAGCCAATTGCAGCTTTTGGCGTTCACGTCTTCAGCGTCTACCCGAAGGGCATGTTTGGTGCTCGACCTGGTCCACTGATGGCCTCGGCCGGAGGCTTCACCGCCACCTTTACCGGCGCTGGCGGTCACGGCTCGATGCCTTGGCTCTCCAAAGACCCGATCTCGCCCCTCGCTTCATCGATTTCCTCGCTTCAAACCGCAATCAACAAGCGAATGAATGTCTTCGATGACGTCGTCGTGAACGTCGGTTGGATTAAGGCCGGAGACGACCACACCGAAAACGTCATCCCAGAGGTGGCAAGCTTCGGTGCCACGGTTCGCACTTTCAGCGAGGCTCACAGTGAACTGATTCGTGGAGTCGTCTCCGATGTTTTGGAAGGCAATGCGAAGGCGCACGGCGTCGAAGTAAAGATTGAATGGCACCCGGCCACCAAGGTACTGATGAACGACTCTGCAGCGATTGCTCAAAGCCGCAAGGTAATCGAAGAGCTCTTCGGCACTGGCCGCTACTGGGACATGCCGGACCCAATCCCTGGTGGTGAAGACTTCGCTTCGGTGCTTGCCGAAATCCCTGGCGCATTCATCTTTATGGGAGCAACTCCAGATGGCGTTGACCCGAGAACCGCCGCGAGTAACCACAGCAATAAGGCCGTCTTTGACGATGAAGTGCTTCCGCTCGGTGCCGCTTTCCTAGCTGCTATGGCGTTCGATACCTTGGATAACAAAACCGCCTAAAAAGTTTTGTTACGTAGCATTTCAACCCCTGTTGGCGAAATGCAAATCCACTCTTACCTTTGTATAAACCTGCAAACCAAAAGAGAGAGCACATCATGAGCAACAAGCCAGAGAACTGGGGTTTCGAGACCGCGCAGATCCACGCCGGTGCTACCCCTGACCCAACTACCAACGCACGCGCTGTTCCGATCTATCAGACCACCGCGTACACCTTCAACTCAAGCGAGCACGCTGCTAAGTTGTTCGGTCTTGCCGAGTTTGGAAACATCTACACCCGCATCATGAACCCAACTCAGGACGTGGCTGAGAAGCGCATTGCTGCCCTTGAAGGTGGAACCGCTGCCCTGCTACTCGCATCGGGTCAGGCAGCTGAGACTTTCGCTATCCTCAACATCGCTCAGGCAGGTGACCACATCGTCGCTTCGTCGACCATCTACGGTGGAACCTACAACCTATTCAAGTACACCCTGCCAAAGCTTGGCATCGAGACCACTTTCGTTGAAGACCAGGACAACCTGAAGGAATGGGCAGCAGCGGTTCGCCCAAACACCAAGGCCTTCTTCGCCGAGACCATCGGAAACCCTAAGGTCAGCATCCTAGACATCGCAGGTGTTGCAGATGTGGCTCACAAAAACGGCGTTCCACTAATTGTGGACAACACCGTTGCCACCCCATACCTAGTTCAGCCGCTAAAGCACGGCGCAGACATCGTGGTCCACTCTGCTACCAAGTTCCTCGGCGGTCACGGAACCGTTGTTGCCGGCGCGATCGTCGACGGCGGTAATTTCGAGTGGTCGAAGAGTGACAAGTTCCCGGGTCTAACCGAGCCAGACCCTTCGTACCACGGCGTTACCTACACCGCAGCCCTTGGCGACGCAATCGCCTACATCATCAAGGCTCGTGTTCAGCTACTGCGTGACATCGGTGCTGCTATTTCGCCAAACAGCGCATGGCAGCTACTTCAGGGAATTGAAACCCTGAGCCTACGTATTGAGCGTCACGTTGAGAATGCTCAGAAGCTTGCTGAATGGCTAGACAAGCACCCACAGGTTGAGTCGGTCAACTACGCGGGACTAAAGGGATCGAAGTGGCACAAGGCCGCCAAGAAGTACGCCCCTAAGGGAGCCGGTGCCATCGTCTCATTCGAGATCAAGGGCGGCGTAACCGCTGGCGCAAAGTTCGTTGATTCACTCGAACTGTTCAGCCACGTGGCTAACATTGGAGATGTGCGTTCCCTAGTCATCCACCCTGCAAGCACCACTCACTCGCAGCTCACCCCTGAGCAGCAGTTGACCACTGGTGTTACTCCAGGCCTAATCCGTCTATCGGTAGGTCTTGAGTCTGTGGACGACCTAATTGCCGACCTAAAGACCGGCTTCGAGGCGGCCAAGAAGTAGTTGGAATTTCAATCCTCTGAGGACTCCGTCCCGTCAGCGTTCATTACCGATGAACTCAGCCGACAGCTGGTGGGTAGGCCACCTGCGACCGGTGCCTGGCGTGACGGAGACCCAGCGGGTGACCGTCAGTTTGCGCCCCTACCTAACCTGAGGTTAGAGAGTGGGCGCGAACTCGTTTCTCCGAGACTCGCTTTCGAAACCTGGGGAACTCTAAACGACGATAAATCCAACGCCGTCCTGGTAATGCATGCTCTGACCGGCGACTCCCACGCGATCGGTGCAGCCTCCAAACAACACCCAACTGAAGGTTGGTGGAACGGCATCATCGGCCCTGGCCTCGCCATCGACACCGAACGTTTCTACGTGGTTGCTCCAAATATGCTCGGCGGTTGCCAGGGTTCCACCGGACCAAGCTCCCTAGACAAGACTGGCCGCGAATACGGTTCACGCTTCCCATTCCTTAGCATTCGCGATCAGGTGAACGCCCAAAAGTTGTTCTCCGATGTCATCGGTATCTCCAAGTGGCACAGCGTAATTGGCGGTTCGATGGGTGGCATGCACACCATTGAGTGGGCAATCATGTTCCCAGAGTCTGTCGACCGAGTTGCCATCATCGCCGCACCTCCGGTTGCCACCGCCGACCAAATCGCACTGAACTCGGTTCAGATTGAAGCAATCGAAATCGACCCGAACTTTGCGGGCGGCGACTACTACGACGCCAAACCTGGCAACGGTCCGCACCGCGGCCTAGCGCTAGCGCGTCGCATGGCGCTGCTCAATTACCGATCCCCTCACGAACTAAATGAACGCTTCGAGCGCACCTGGCAAAGCAGCAAGAACCCACTTGGCGGTGACGGCCGTTTTGCTGTTGAGAGCTACCTAGATTTCCACGGAAATAAGTTCACCCGACGCTTCGATGCCAATAGTTACATCACGCTAGTAAACGCTATGAACTCCCACGACGTCGGTCGCGACCGCGACGGCGTTGAGAAGGCTCTAAAGCAGATCAAGGCGAAGTCTCTAGTTGTTGGAATCTCAACCGACCGACTCTTTCCACTCGCCGGCCAGCAGGTTATAGCCGAGAACATCGGTGGTGAACTGGTTGGCGGTGGACTACATGTCATCGACAGCGAGTTTGGTCACGACGGGTTCCTCATTGAGATGGATATCGTTGGACCGCTGCTTAAGCAGCTACTCGACTCCTAGTTTCGCCAATCGGCTACTACTGCTCGAACTTCATCGGCAAGCTCTAGCGCTGCTATCGGTCCGCCTTCGCTAAGACGCCTGGCCGCTTCGGTGTGAATCAGCACGGCGGTTTGCGCGATGTCTAGCGGGTCGAAGTCGTCGCTGTGAGCGGCGAACAGAGCACCCATGATGCCTGCCAGGACGTCTCCGGTACCAGCGGTTGCCAGGTCGCTTGGGTTAGGTCCAACCGAAACCACTTCCCCGTGTTCGTTGGCGATCACCGTGATGTTGCCTTTGAGGCAAACCGTTTGGCCGGTTATGTGAGCAAGCTTGAGGGCGATTGCTTCTGGGTCGCCTTCCACAACTTTGCGATCTACTGGTTCATCGATTCTGCTGAGTAGGGCAGCTGCCTCTCCAGCGTGAGGGGTGAGAATCGCTGATCCTCGTAGGGCTTCGAAATCACATGTTTCGAGCGCGCCCGCGTCCAAGACTTTTGGAGTTTCCGATTGTAAGACTGCATCGAAGCGGCTTGCTTCGCTTGCTGGCACTCCCGAACCGAGCACCCAAGCATTCACACTCCCATCGCCACAAACCACTTCTGGGCGACTTTCCAAAACTAAATCGTTCACCGATGTCGGCCCTAGGTAGCGAACCATTCCGATGCCAGTGCGAATGGCGGCTGTGACTCCGAGGATTGCTGCGCCTGGGTATTCGAGGGAACCGGTGACGAAGCCGACAACTCCGCGGGCATATTTGTCATCGCCAGCGGTCGGGGATTTTAGGTACTTCTGTAAACGGTTCGGTAGCACGGTTCTAGGCTAGAGGTATGAGCAAGCTTTTTTCGCCAATCACCGTTCGCAACCTGACCGTACGCAATCGCGTTTGGATCCCGCCGATGTGTCAGTACGCCTGTGAAAACAAGGACGGATTGGCAGGAAGTTGGCACCGGGTTCACTACACCGAGTGGGCCATCGGTGGAGCTGGAATGATCATCGTCGAGGCTACCGCGGTAACACCAATCGGTCGCATCTCACCTTGGTGCGCTGGCATTTGGTCTCAGGAACACTCGGATGCTTGGAGGCCGGTCGTGGCTTCAGTGCACGAGTTTGGTGGCAAAATTGGCATCCAGTTGGCTCACGCCGGTCGCAAGGGTTCTTCCAACAGCGACTGGTCTGGCACTGGTACGGTTCCACCTTCGGAAGGCGGCTGGCAGACGGTTTCTTCAACCGACCGCGCGTTCGAGCACTACGAGACTCCACGCCGCCTGGACATTTCGGAACTGGCTGGCGTTTCGGAGGATTTCGCTCAGGCTGCTCGATACGCGGTTGCCGCCGGTTTCGACATGGTCGAGATCCACGCCGCTCACGGTTATCTGATGCATCAGTTTCTCTCTCCTTTGACCAACGACCGTTCCGATATTTACGGCGGCTCGCTGGAGAATCGCGCTCGCCTGCTGGTTGAAACCGTGATTGCGGTACGCAACGCCGTTGGCGATGACTACCCGGTTGCCATTCGCTTCTCGGCAAGTGACTGGATGGAGAATGGCTGGACTCCGGAAGAAACCGCAACCGTGGCCCAGTGGTGTTTGGATGCAGGTGCCGACTTCTTCGACATATCGTCCGGCGGAATCATCGGCACTGCCCCAGTTCAGGTTGGGCCTGGCTATCAGGTTCCGTTCGCCGAAGCCGTCGGTTCGAGGGTTGACGCCCCGGTTTCTGCAGTTGGCATGATTACCACGGGAACTCAAGCCGAGGAAATCCTGCAGCGCGGAATCGTCGATGTGATCATGGTTGGCCGAGCATCGCTCGGAGATCCATACTGGGCACTTCGTGCCGCTAAGGAACTCGGTGAATCTTTGGATTACCAGCCGAAGCAGTTTGGCCGCGCGATTATTTAGTCGCGCTTGGTGGCGTCTTGAACTTCGCCAACCAGCTCTTCAAGGATGTCCTCTAGGAAGATGACGCCAACCACTTTTCCGCCTCGATTGAACACGCGAGCAAGGTGAGCGTTCACACGTTTCATGCTGGCAAGGGCGTCTTCAAGTTCCATGCTCGACGGCAGTGAAATCAGGCTGCGAATTCGTTTGGTTGGAACCGGCTCATCCATTTCGTCCAGGTCAAGATCCAGGACGTCCTTGAGATGGAGGTAGCCAACCAAATCGCCTTCGTCATCGGTTAGCGGGTAACGCGAGAAGCCGTGCTTCGACACTGCAATCTCGATTTCGCGAGGAGTTATTTCGTCAGGGAATGAGACCACATCGCTCACCTTGATGGCAACATCTTTGACCTTCTTTTCGGTGAATTCGAAGGTGTTGCTAATCGTTCCAGACGCGTCGCTGAGCACACCTTCACGCGTGGAGTGTTCCACAATGTCTTCTACCTGATCAAGCGTGAACGAGCTGTTTGCCTCATCGATCGGCTGTACACCGAGCAGTCGAATGAAGCCGTTTGCGATCATGTTTAGAACCCAGACAATTGGCTTCACAATTCGAGCGAGTACGTAAAGAATCGGAACTAGGACGAGCGCTGCGCGCTCAGGAATCGAGAATGAGATGTTCTTCGGAACCATTTCACCGGCAACCACGTGCATAAAGGTCACGATGGCGAGCGCGATACCAAAGGACACTGAACTGGCTGCCTCATAGCCTAGACCCAGGCTCTTCATCGGATTTTCAAGTAGGTGGTGGATGCTCGGCTCTACGATAAGCAGTATCAAGAGCGAGCAGATAGTCACACCGAGCTGAGCGGTAGCGAGCATTAGCGAAACCTGTTCCATTGCCTTGATGGTCAGTTTCGCTGGCTTTGAACCAGCCTCTGCGCGAGGTTCAATCTGAGCACGCTTGGCCGAGATGAGCGCGAACTCGGCACCTACAAAATACGCGTTACCCAAAAGTAGGAAAACAAACCACCAGAGCCCTGAGGTGTAATCAGTCATTCGGGATCACCTCACTCGGGGTGAACCGCACTCGATCGACGCGACGGCCGTCCATGCGCTCCACGGTAAGGGTACCGTTATCGATTTCAACGACGTCGCCGCGAACTGGAATTCGGCCTAGCGCACTCATTACATAACCACCGACGGTCTCGTACGCCCCATTATCGGGAACCTTGATTGCCATTTCGGCGAGTTCATCTGGTCGGGTCATGCCTGGGAAGAGCACCGATTCCCCGGTTCCTCTGGTGACTCCGACTTTTGCCCGATCGTGCTCATCGGCGAGTTCTCCGACCAACTCTTCAACCAGGTCTTCCAAAGTAACAAGACCAGCCGTGCCACCGTACTCGTCTACAACAATCGCCAACTGAAGACCTTTTGAGCGCAACTCAACCATTAGTGCCTCTAGACCCATGGTTTCTGGAACACGCATCGCTTCTACAGTGATTGCTCCAACCGGAACTTCTTCACGCTTTTCACGAGGGACTGCGGCTGCCAGCTTCACATGTGCAATGCCGACCACCTTGTCGCTGTCTCCATCGATTACAGGAAAGCGAGAGTGACCGGTCTTGTTGGTTAGCGCGACAACATCGGCCACGGTTTGCTCGCGATCCACGGTATACATTCTTGGACGCGGGGTCATAACATCGGCAGCGCTCAACTGGCTGAGTGCCAAAGTCTTGGTCAGCAGCGTTGCTGTTTGGTGATCCAAAACACCCATCAGCGCCGAACGCTTCACGAGCGAACTAAGTTCATCTGCGGTTCGAGACGAACTGAGTTCTTCTTTAGGTTCGATGCCGAATTTGCGCACGACCCAGTTTCCGCAAGCATTCAAACCCACCACAAGGAAACCAGTGATCCAGGTAAAAGCTAATTGAAACGGAATCACAATCTTGTTGATGGTCAAAGGAATGGAAAGCGCCAGAGTTTTGGGAATTAACTCACCGAATAGGAAAGAAAAGACGGTTGCGATAGTCATTGAAATTGCAAGCGAAACGGGGTGAATTGCGCTTTCTGGAAAGTTCCATCCAATAAGCACCGGCTCGAGCAAATTACTTAGAGCTGGCTCGGCAAGAAAACCGGTGAGCATTGTGGTCAAGGTGATACCCAGCTGGGCACCGGACAGCTGGGTGCTGGTTTTCTTCAAGGCCCTGATCGTTAGGCCCAAACCTTTTTCACCTTTGGCTGCACGTGATTCTAGTTCGTTGCGTTCAAGGTTGACCAGAGAGAACTCTGATGCGACGAACACAAAGGTACCGAGGGTTAGCAGAAATCCAACCCCGAGCATCAGCCAATCGTTCATAAGTATTCCCAAGCATACCTGCAGAATCGACTAGGCTATTAGAGGTCGTTCAACCCTACGAAGAGGTGGTTACGCTGTCTGAATCAAGCGAAAACTCGCAGGCAGAAGGAGAATTCGGCGCCAACGAATGGTTAGTCGAAGAGATGTACGAGAAGTACAAGCAGAATCCGGATTCGGTCGACAAAGCATGGTGGCCAATCTTGGAGCGCATGCATCTTGGCTTACCAGGCGGTGACGCAGCAGCCCCAGCCCCACAGGCATCAACTCCAGTAGCGCCGGTTACGGCACCTGCACCTGCAGCAGCGCCGTTTGTAGCGAAGACCACACGCATCGAACCAAAGCCAACCCCGATTCCCGCACAGGCACCGGTGACCGCCGGCATCGAGACCGTTTCTGAGGAAGCATCCGAAGAGCCAGTAGTGAGCGTCCTAAAGGGTATGAGCAAGGCGATTGCATCGAACATGGACGCATCGCTAACCATCCCAACCGCAACTTCGGTTCGTGCGGTTCCTGCGAAGCTACTGATCGACAACCGTATTGTCATCAACTCGCACCTAACCCGCACCCGCGGTGGCAAGATTTCGTTCACCCACATCCTGGCTTGGGCGATCATCAAGACCCTAAAAGAGTTCCCTAGCCAGAACGTCTACTACGACATCATCGACGACAAGCCAGCGATGGTAACGCCACCGCACATCAACCTCGGTATCGCTATCGACCTTCCAAAGGAAGACGGCACCCGCGCTCTAGTTGTTCCAAACATCAAGCGCGCCGAGAAGATGAACTTTGCCGAGTTCGTGGCCGGCTACGAGTCGCTAGTTCGCAAGGCTCGCGACAACAAGCTTGAGGCTGGCGACTACGCCGGCACCACTGTTTCACTAACTAACCCAGGTGGTATCGGTACCGTTCACTCGGTTCCTCGCCTCACCAAGGGTCAGGGCTGCATCGTCGGTGCTGGAGCACTCGACTACCCTGCCGAGTTTCAGGGCATGAGCGAAGACCACCTAACCAAGGTTGGCGTTAGCAAGGTCATCACCCTCACCTCGACTTACGACCACCGCGTCATTCAGGGCGCCGGTTCCGGTGAATTCCTAAAGAAGATCCACGAGCTACTTCTTGGCGCTCGCGGTTTCTACGACGAAATCTTCTCCGACCTACGCATTCCCTACGAGCCAGTTCGATGGGTAGTCGACTTCAAGACCGACGACTCGGACGAGCGCAGCAAGAACACACGTATTCAGGAACTAATTAACGCCTACCGCGTGCGTGGTCACTTGATGGCAGACATCGACCCTCTTGAATACCGTCAGCGTTCCCACCCTGACCTAGACATCTTGAACCACGGCCTAAGCCTTTGGGACCTAGACCGCACCTTCAAGACCGGTGGTTTTGGTGGCAAGTCGAAGGCTCAGTTCCGCGAGATCTACAAGATTCTTCGTGACTCGTACTGCCGCACCGTCGGTGTTGAGTACATGCACATCCAGGACCCTGCCCAGCGCAAGTGGTTCCAGGAGAAGCTCGAGAAGCCTTACACCAAGCCAGAGAAGGCCGTTCAGCAGCGCATCCTTGAGAAGCTCAACGAGGCAGAAGCCTTTGAGACCTTCCTACAAACCAAGTTCGTTGGTCAGAAGCGCTTCTCGCTCGAGGGTGGAGAGTCGGTCATCCCAGCTCTTGACGCCATCTTGCGCAAGGCAGCTGCCGATGGTCTGCACGAGGTTGCCATTGGTATGGCACACCGCGGACGCCTAAACGTTCTAACCAACGTTGCCGGCAAGGCTTACGGCCAGGTCTTCAAGGAGTTCGAAGGCAACACCGACACCTCAACCGTTCAGGGTTCTGGTGACGTGAAGTACCACCTAGGTACGGAGAGCACCTTCACCAGCCCAGACGGCTCGCAGATCGCCGTGTCGCTCGCCGCTAACCCTTCACACCTTGAGGCTGTAAACCCAGTTCTCGAGGGTATCGTTCGCGCCAAGGTAGACAAGGTCAACGGCACTGCCGAAGACTTCTACCCTGTTCTTCCAATCGTCATCCACGGTGACGCCGCGTTTGCTGGCCAGGGCGTTGTTCCTGAAGTTCTAAACATGTCTCAGCTACGCGGATACAAGGTTGGTGGCACGATCAACATCGTGATCAACAACCAGGTTGGTTTCACCACTCCTCCGGGAGAATCGCGTTCGACCGTTTACTCAACCGACATCGCCAAGGGCATCCAGGCTCCAATCTTCCACGTAAACGGTGACGACCCTGAGGCCGTGGTTCGCGTAGCAGAGCTGGCTCTCGACTACCGCGAGGCATTCCACCGCGACGTCGTGATCGACATGGTTTGCTACCGTCGTCGTGGTCACAACGAAGGTGACGACCCTTCGATGACTCAGCCGCTGATGTACAACCTGATCGAAGCCAAGCGCTCGGTTCGCACCCTTTACCTCGAGTCGCTGGTTGGTCGTGGAGACCTCACCAACGATGAGTTCGAGGCTGCAAACACCAGTTTCCAGACCAAGCTAGAGAACACCTTCAGCGAGGTTCACGAAGCGATGAGCAAGCCGGTTGAACTGGTTCCTCGTCCGGTTGGTATCGGAACCACCGCGAGCGAAAAGACTCAGGTTTCGCACCCAACCGCGATCTCGCGCGAGGTTGTGGAACTTATCGGTGACGCTCACATGAACCAGCCTGCTGGATTCAACGTTCACCCGAAGCTTCAGCAGCTTCTAACCAAGCGCCACGAGATGAGCCGTCAGGGCGGAATCGACTGGGGCTTCGGAGAGCTACTTGCTCTTGGTTCGCTCGTGCTCGAAGGCAAGCCTGTTCGCATGGCCGGCCAGGACAGCCGTCGAGGTACCTTCGTACAGCGTCACGCCGTATTCCACGACCGCGTAAACGGTCAGGAGTGGATGCCGCTTCGCAACCTAGGTGAAGGTCAGGCAAAGTTCTACATCTACGACTCGCTACTGAGCGAGTACGCAGCAATGGGCTTTGAGTACGGCTACTCGGTTGAGGCTAAGGAATCGCTAGTTCTTTGGGAAGCACAGTTCGGTGACTTCGCAAACGGCGCTCAGACCATCATCGACGAGTTCATTTCGTCCGCCGAGCAGAAGTGGGGCCAGTACTCTGGCGTAGTTCTACTTCTACCTCACGGCTACGAAGGTCAGGGACCGGACCATTCGTCGGCACGTATTGAGCGTTACCTACAGCTCTGTGCTCAGAACAACATGACTGTTGCTCAGCCTTCAACCCCGGCGTCGCACTTCCACCTGCTACGTCGCCAGGCCTACAGCAGCCCTCGTCGTCCGCTAGTGGTGTTCTCCCCTAAGTCGATGCTTCGCCTCAAGGCCGCATCGTCCTCGGTTGAAGACTTCACCAACGGAACTTTCCAGCCGGTCATCACCGACCAGCGCGGATTGAACGCCTCCGAGGTAAACCGCGTAATCCTATGTTCCGGAAAGGTCTACTGGGATCTATTGGCTGAGGCTGAGAAGCGTAATGACCGCACCACCGCGATCATCCGCGTTGAGCAGCTTTACCCAACCCCGGTTGACGAGATTAAGGCCGCTTACGCTCAGTACCCAGGTGCCGAGTTGGTTTGGGTTCAGGACGAACCTGCCAACCAGGGACCGTGGACCTACATCGGTCTGTTCTTGCCTAAATACATGGACGGAAAGGTCGCCAAGATTGTGGCCCGCCCAGCCAGCGCTAGCCCAGCAACCGGTTCCAGCAAGCAGCACGCCGCGGAGCAGGCTGACCTCATCCAGCGCGCCTTCGACGCGTAAGGGAACCCTTGCAACAGTTAGAGTCGCAGCTGCGAGTGTTTGTGTTGGGTGACCAGCTCATCACCGCAAGCGGCGACCCTAAGGGCATGGGTTGGCTCGGTCGAGTCCAAGCAAGAACACCTCAGGTTGACCCAACCCTTGAGGTGATTCCCCTGGCATTCCCCGACGACAACTCCCATGCGCTCAGCAAACGCTGGCTCGCCGAGGTTCAACCAAGGCTCACCCAGACCGGTCAGAACCGACTCGTCGTGGCTCTCGGCAATCACGACATTCGCGCTGGACTCTCGACTTCGCGTTCACGCCTGAACCTAGCGACCGTCCTAGACGAAGCAATTCGCCTAGGCATGGAACCGTTCGTGGTTGGACCTGCTCCTCACAAGGAAGCCGCACTAAACGGCGAGATCGAGCATCTCTCCTGGGGTTTCGAGGACGTCTGCAACCGCCGCAACGTGCCATTCGTCGACTGCTTCCACCCACTCATCGAGCACCAAGCTTGGAACCAAGAACTACAGGAAAGCCCTAACGGCCTACCAGGACAAATCGGCTACGGCCTTATAGCCTGGCTCGTACTCAATCGTGGCTGGCTCCAGTGGTTGGGAATCGAAGAACACGAATAGTGGTTTACTAAGGGCATGGAGACCAAACTCGTAACCCTTTCCGATGGCCGCAAATTCGAACTACTGATTGCCGGCACCCCGCAAAGTAACGCCATTGTTTTTCACCACGGCACCCCAGGTGCCTCAAATACCTGGACTAGTTGGATGAATGAGGTCGAGAAACTAGGCGGCTTCACTTTCAGTTACTCTCGCCCTGGCTACGGGCAAAGCGATCGCCACGAGGGCCGCACCGTTCGAAGCAACTCTATTGACATCGCTGAGGTCCTAGAGATTCTGGGAATTACACAAATCGTTTCCATCGGCTGGTCAGGCGGTGGTCCTCACGCCCTAGCCGACAGCACTCTCCCCCAATCACGAGGAGTAATCAGCATCGCTGGCGTTGGCGCCTTTGGCGCCGATGACCTCGACTTCCTAGAGGGCATGGGTGAAGAGAACCACGTTGAGTTTGGAGCTGCCGTAGAAGGACCAGCGGCAATCGAAAACTGGATGAAAAAGTTCTCACCGGAAATCGCAGTGGTGACCGAAGAACAGATCATAGAAGCCTTCGGCGGACTAATCGGCGAAGCCGACAAAAAGGCGCTCCGCGAGGGCGCTGCCGAGGAAACCGCCTCCAGCTACCGCAAGTCGCTCGAGGTCTCCTACTACGGCTGGTTGGATGACGACCTAGCCTTCGTGCAGCCTTGGGGATTTGACATCACAAAGATCTCGGTCCCGGTTGAACTTTGGCAAGGCAACGACGACTTTATGGTTCCACACGCTCACGGATACTGGTTGGAAAAAGAGATTCCAACTGCCAAACTTGTATTTATACCTGGTGAAGGCCACATCTCACTTTGTATGAATAAGAGACCAGAAATACTTCAATCCGCCCTAAAGACGCTTAACGGCTAACGACGAAAGTTCTGAATACAAATGAGAAAACCGAGAATTCTTACAATCGCAGCATCGCTAGTAATTGGAGCGCTTTCGCTAGTAGCGGCTGCTCCCGCCCAAGCAGACGGGGTTTCTCCAAGTTGCACCATTGAAGCTCAGGCAAACCTTTTTGGCTGCAATTTATCGAATGTGTCCCTAACCGGTGCAAACCTAGAGGGTGCTGTACTTGTGAACGCCAATCTGGCTGGTAAGGACCTATCGGGAGCCGGCTTTCTAAACGCCAATCTATCGGGCGCAAACCTTCAGGGCGCAAATCTAAGTTATGCCAACCTAAAGGGTGCAAACCTAACTGGCGCAAACCTCAAGGGCGCAAACCTAACTTCAGTGAGCTTTGAAGATGCAATCGCCCCAGCGATTAACTGGACGCAAGTTACGCTCACTGGCAATCAATTTTCTGGCGCAGTGCTGGATGGAGGAAACTTTTCTTCCAAGAATCTCGCAGGATTCGGCTTCGGTGGGGCAAGCCTGATTGATGCAAACTTCAGCAAAGCCACCATTACTCTTGGCTTCTTCCAAAACGCCAAGGTAAGCAATGCCAATTTCCAAAATGCCGTTCTAAGTGGATCGAATTTTGAAAACGCACAAGTATTTAGAACGAATTTCCGGGGAGCGAACCTAAGCAATTCATACATGCCCGGCCTCAACTTCACCGGAAGCATTTTGCGTGGGGCAAACCTAAGTAACTCAAACCTTGCTGGATCACTTTTGTTCAAAGCAAACCTTGCTGGCTGCAACCTCACCAATGCGAATTTCACCGAGGTAAAGGCGATAGGACTTCAGGCCGCAGGTGCAAACTTGGACGGGATGTCCTTTACTGACTCTGACTTATCAGGAGTCAATTTCGCTAAGTCTCGCGTGAATAACGTTAACTTCGAAGGTGCGATCTTGAGAGAGGCAAACTTTAGTCGTTCTACAATTTCTGGAAACTTCACTGACACCAACCTGACAAATGCAAACTTGTCGGGGACCCGAATCAGCAATGCGAACTTCGAGAACTCGACTCTCACTGGTTCAAACTTCCAGGGTGCAACCTTGAATGGGGTTGGTTTTAGAACCTCAAACCTAAGCTTCACAAACTTTAAGAAGGTAACAGGAAACGATGCCAATTTTGAAGATACTGATCTTTCGAAGGCAGACTTCTCCTCTACAAAATTCACAGCAGCTTCGTTCCGTAATGCTCGCATTCACTTGGTGAAGTTTGCAGGTTCAAACTTTGACAATGTGAATATTGGGTCGGTTTCCATTAAGGGTACGACTTTCAAATCGGCTAAATTCAAGTCAATATCCTTCATGGGATCAACAATGACCGGTGCCGATTTCTCAAACGCAGTCTTCGATGACGTGAATTTAGGTGATTCGACGATCCGAAGCGCGAATTTGAGCGGAGCAAAACTAAACCAAGGAAGCTTCTACCAGTCAAATCTGATCTCGGTAAATCTAAACAAAGCGACCTTTGGGGATTTCTCGCTATTTGGAATTACCAGCTCATCAGGCATTTCTGGTACCCCCAAGAACCTTCCGACAGGTTGGAGAATCACTGCTGGCCAGCTAGTAAACCAGCTGTAGGTTTTTACTAGTTATTTGAGCTGATTTAGCTGCTCGCGCACCTTCGCCAGGATGTCGGCAGGAGTTTCTTCCTGGGCGCATGAGGTGCGGATGAGTTGGTTGATCTTGTCTTCTACGTGGTAGTGCTCATCGCAGGTGTCGCAGTTGGCGATATGAGCGGTGATGACCGCTAGTTCTGCTTCGGTGAGTTCACTCTGTAGGAACTCGTGAACCTGCTCTTGGCATGAAGTGCAATCGATTTCGATTTCGCTCACTTCTTTTTCCCCTTAGCTGCTTTCTTCGCTACCTGCTCAGCAGCGACACTTTCGACGTTGTAACCTTCTTCACTTGCATACTCATAAAGCAGTTCGCGAAGCTTTTTCTTCCCACGGTGGAGAGAACTCATCACGGTTCCCATTTCCATGTTCAAGATTTCTGCAATTTCTTTGTAGCTGTAGCCATCCAGGATCGCTAGTTTCACTACGTTCCTGAAGTTCGGGTTCAGTTGTTCTAGGGCGTTGGTGACCTCTTTTGAGGTGAGGTTAGCCAGAGCCACAATCTCGGCAGACTGGTGTTCCTCTTCAACCGAAGATTCGGCCTCCGTCTTCATTTCCCAGCCTGGCTTGGCGTCAAACTCGACGTTCTTGTCGTGCTTGGCTTCCTTTTTGCCACGGTTAATTGCCGTGTTTTTCAGGATTGTGTAGAGCCAACCTCCCAGGTTGGTGCCCTGCTGATAGGTGTGCCAGTAGCGGAACGCTTTTGCCATCACTTCTTGCATTAGATCGTCGGCGTCGGCTTTGTTGTTTTGAACCTTAGCCATTGCCTTTGGATAGAGCTCGGCAATTAGTGGAACTGCCTGCTCTTCGAACTCGCGAACCTTCTTTTGCTGGTCGGTTTCGATCTTTTTTGCATTACTCATTGACTTTGAGTTTAGACCCACAAGTCGCGGCTGGGTAA
>JBEBAN010000003.1:0-61874 GCA_041158865.1 Actinomycetota bacterium | reverse complement strand
GGCTTAGCAGCAGCCTTAGGAGCAGCCTTCTTAGCAGCAGGCTTAGCAGCGGTCTTCTTAGCGGCCGGCTTAGCAGCAGCCTTAGGAGCAGCCTTCTTAGCAGCAGGCTTCTTTGGTGCAGCCTTCTTAGCGGCAGGCTTTACAGCGGCAGCAGCCTTCTTCTCTACGGTTGCAGCGGCCTTGACAACCTGCTTAGCGGCGTCGTTGGTTGCCTTGTTAACCTTGGCAGCTACCTTTGGGGCAGCCTTCGAAACAGCCTTTGCACCCTTGGTTACAGCCTTAGCGCCGTCCTTAACGGTCTTAGTGGCAGCCTTCTCAACCTTCTTAACGGTCTTGGTGGCAGCCTTCTCGACCTTTGCGTAAGTCTTACCAGCAGCCTTCGCTGCGTCCTTCGCTAGGTCTTCTGCTTCGTCCTTGATGTCCTCGATAGCTGCCTTAGCTGCCTTCTCGACGTCCTTTGCATTCTTGTCAAGAACCTTCTTGACGCGATCAAAAATTCCCAAAATAACTCCTCGATGTGCTGGGGATGTTGCAACTAAAAGGTTACCTGAGCGAAAGGGAATTTAAGGTAAGGCACTTGCTATGGCGAAACTAACCGACGTGACGTCGGCGGCGCATGATCTCGTCGATGCTCTCCACTTTTGGAGTTTCCTTATCGCCAGAAATTTCAACAACCTCGGCAAGTTCGACGATTTCGATGGCACCGGTTTTTAGATATGCCTGGTCTGGAATTTCGGCCGGCTTGAAGTCGTTAGTTTTCTCAGTCAAGTTTGCGCGCTTGATCACCGGAGCGACAGGTGATGTTAGCGGAACCTGGCGAGTGGCAACTGAAGTTAGCAATACTTTGTATTTGCGGTTCAGGAAAATGGCCAGCACAGAAGCTACAGCGGTTGCTGAAAGTGCAACAAAACCAGACACGAGCGAACGGCCGGTAGCAGCGAAATCGAGACCAGAGAAGACGGTGAATACTGCGCCAACTGCGGCCACGGTTGCGAAGGTTGCACGGCCACGCTTTACGGCGATAGCCTGAGTTGCCTGTTCGCCAAGGTGGGTCTTAGTGATCTCTTTGCCGCGCTCAATCTTTTCGCGCTCTTCCACTTTTCGCTCATCCCGTTTCACGAAGGAAGGAAGGAATACCAAAAACCAGATAGCGGCGATAACAACCATCGCCAAACCACTGGAAGGAATATTCATATATCAACGATATGAAAAAGTTGCTTCGAAACGGATATTTACGAGGGTGTGTTTAATCTCTGCAATATTCCGCGAGGCACTTCTTCAGCGGTTACTGCGAAAACCAGATGGTCGCTCCACACATTGTTGATGTGAATGAAGTTTTTCTTGGTGCCCTCGAGGCGCAACCCCAGTTTTTCGGCGACACGAATGCTTGATTTGTTTTCCGGCTTGATGTCGATTTCGATTCGATGCAAGCCAAGCGCACTGAAGGCGTAATCGATGGCAAGCGCAACTGCCGTTGGTGTGATTCCCTTACCTGCAAATTCAGGGTCAATCCAGTAACCAATGAACGCACCGAGTACCGAGCCGTAAAGAATGTTCGAGATATTCAGCTGACCAACTAAGCGTCCCTCGTATTCGATGACGAACGGGATACCGGTTTCGTCGTCCAGCTGTCGAAGCAGAGAACGAATCGACGCTTTGAAATCGATGTTCATCGGACCGCTTGGGTTGGTGGCTTCCCACTTTCGAAACCAGTCTCGATTGGTGAGTTGGATCGCTTCGATGGTCTTCCAGTCGCGCATGCGAATCACTCTGAGGCTGACCTTGCCCGAAGATAGAGCGAAACTGTTGAACACGATGGCAAGATTAGTCGCATGAGCAGTAGCAACCAAACCCAGCTTAAGAATGTACTTCGCAAGGTCGTACTTGCTGGGCGTGAGTCTGGTCACAAATGTTCTCACTCTCACTCTCAGCTGCTTATTGATCTGACCTGGGAACAGCGAGCCAAAACGGTTGCCTGCTACATCCCCTTCGGCGATGAACCGAACACCAATGTTTTCCTAAAACACTGCCAACTAGATGAAAAGATCACCCTCTACGTTCCTAGAGTTTCCGGGGACGACCTGGAGTGGGTCGTCTTCGACGAAGAACAGATTCGGCACCCGCTTGGTATGGCCGAGCCGGTTGGTGAGGCTGTGAAGCTTGAATCAGTGGATTTGATAGTGGTACCGGCGCTTGCTGCGGACCTGAAGGGTCAGAGACTTGGTAGAGGCAAGGGCTACTACGACCGCGCCCTGGCAAAGATTTCGGCGAAACTCACCGTGGTGGTGGTGCACGACAACGAGCTTTATGAGGAGATCCCAACCGAGGAACATGACCAACCGGTTGATGTGGTCTGCAGCTGTAGCGAACTTGTTTTCATCAAGCGTTAAAATCGATACGAAATGCCTACTTACTCATACCTTTGCAAGACCTGCGAGCACGCGTTCGACATCGAGCAATCAATCACCGATGAAGCCCTGACCAAGTGTCCTGAATGCGGTGGTGAGCTCCGCAAGGTTTTCGGCCAGGTTGGCGTGACCTTCAAAGGTTCTGGCTTCTACCGAAACGATTCGGGTTCGGCACCAAAAGGCGACTAGCCCCAGTGTGGAGGCTTGTTTTCCCTAAGCGAGCGGTCGTTACTGGTTAGACCTTCACCCCAAGCGGCGTCTGTTTCATCGAAACTTGGCTCATCAAATAGAGTCTGCGACTTCTTAGAAATTTGCATCCCAAGTGCGTCCCCGATTCTCGTTGCCAAGCCCTGAGGGTCTGAGAATACCTCTAGCGCGTGAATGCGAATGGTTTCCCAACCCATACCAGCAAGCAGCGCTGGGCGAAGGCGAACCTTCTCGGAAAGATCGTCACCAACCAGGTTCCAATCCGGCAGGATGATTGCCGATTTAACTCCAAAGGAGACTGCCATTGGAATTCGTGAGGTGTAGCCAATGGTTACGTGGGCACCTAGTTTGCGAAGTCTGAGTGCGAGGTCACTGAGCATTGGATCGCTATCGATTTCGGAATCGACCGGCACCTGAGCGGTGGCGTATTTGAACAACTTGGTAAACTGCTTGGCTGCTCCTACCGGCTGCTCTGGAAGCTTGTCAGCAGCGATTGCGGTGACCACGGTAAGAGACTTACGGGCACTAACCAGCAGGTTGGCAAGTGTTCTTCTGCCGCTAGGTTCGCTTAGCTGACCAAGTTCGTTTGGTGCGATTCCTGTTGCGGATGCCCCAAAGCCTGGGCTGAATATGACTCGGTCGGCGACGCGATGAGAGAGACGGTTCAGTGTTGAAACCTCAAACTTTTCATCGCCGTGAGCATCAAAGAACTGCTTCACAGCTGGATGTTCCAAGACCACCTCATTGAGTGCAGTTTCTAGGCGTTCGGCATGAAGCTCAGAGGCCGAAACCACCATGAGCGAGTCTTCCGGGTGATTGGTTGCATGGCGCAGAACCGACTTGACCGTTTCGTCCAGTTCTTGGTCCGGGCTCTCGGAGGCCACTTCGGCACTGGCCTTCTGGGTGCGAACCTGGTGCAGTGCGAAGTTGCTCTTGCCCGCATATTCCCCCGCTGTCGGTTCGAAGATGATTCGGTTCTGATAGAACTCGCGGTTGATCAGGCTGCCAAGGGTCTGACCGGTAGGTCGCCAGTTTTTGCGCATTGACTCAACGCCGAAAATACGTGCCACCTTGTCGAACGCCGATTCCGATGTTGCCTCCAGTTTGGTTGGCACCTCTGTGGCTTCCAACTCGAATCCGGTTGGTGCGGCAATCGCACTGTCGCCGAATGCCACCACCTGCGCAACGCGGCCTAGTGCCGCTAGGTTTTCACCCACAGTGGTTCCTGCGGCATCAAGGATCAGAGCGGTGTCAAACTTCTGACCTTCAGCCAGAAGCGCAGGAAGTTCGTAAGGTGAAGCCGCTATGGCAGCCAGGAGATAGTTGCTCAACCTAGGCGCCGCCGCGAAGACCGAACGAACCGTCGCTTCTCTCGACTTGAGGACTTGTTTCAGCGCCCCACCCTCGGCAGGTATAGCCTCGAGCGATTCGTGCCAATGATGCGCTTGCATCTGATTGAAGGCAATCACACCCTTGCCAATTAGGTCGCGGTCGGCGGAAACGAAATCTTCCTCGAGTGCGTCAATTTGCTCGGATGAGTAGCTGGCTAGGCTCGGGGTGTCCATCAAAGTGATTTCGAACGCCGACTGCCACCAGACCTGATCAAACTGCGATGCAATGTGGTCTCGAAGAACGTGGAGTCTTGCGAAATCCTCGAATACGGAATCAAGCCCTGCCTCACGAAGTTCGCTTCGAACCGAAAACTTAGAGTCGATGTCTTCCAGTGCCGAACCGGTGTCCACAAGGTTGTTCAACGCCGCCTCAAACTCACTCAAGGAAAGTTGCATAAGCTTCTCGCTGAGCTTTGGCGATAGTTTGACCTGAATTCGTGCAAGGTCGGTAGCGAGGTTGCGATAGAGCACTAGGCTGTCGCTGGCACCTGCGATGGACGACGGCCTCGCGTCATCGTTTGAGAAGTTCGACCACGCCTCTCGCTGTGCCTTGATTTCGATTAGCGCTGCGTGCAGGTCACTAACCGAAACACCCGGACGCAGATATTCTTTAGCCAATTTCTTGAGACGACGACGGTTAGATCCAGAAATCTGACCACCAAACTTACGAGGTCCGGTTGCATCGATCAGTTCGGTAACGTCACGCTCGAAGACTTCAGGGACGAATCGATCCAGCGATGCCGAAACCGAAACCAATAGTCGTATGACTTCGCCAATTTCGGCAAAGTTAGTCGGTGTCTTGAAGTTTGCCTGAACCAAAAGGTCGGTGAGTTTTGTGTCGAGAGCAGGGTACTGCGTCCTAGCTAGTTCCGATGCGAGAACCAGTAACTCCGCAGCTTGGTTAGAGTTTTCAACTGCAGCGTCAAACCAGAAACTGTCTTCTGGCCCAATTTTGAACATTCCCTTAGCTTCGGCTTGTTCGAGTAGAGACAGAGCGTGCGAGCGCTCCTTGGTAGCCAGCAAGGTGTTGAACGAGATTCGTGCGGTGCTGGTTGGTGCGTTCGGCATCGCAGCCAGCCCCGCGAGCGCTTCCAAAATCTCCATAGGCGTGAAGCCAAGGGCCTCACTCTTGGTGTGAAGGAGGTCGAGATAATCGCTCAGGTGCTTGCCAGCTGACTCACGTTTTACACCGGCAGCCACCAGGTCGACTTCGCCTGCCTTTTCGTACCTAGCGATTGCTCCAACTAGGTCAAGCCAGAATGAAGAGGATCGAACCATAAGCCCGGTCAAACCCGAACTAGCAAAACGCTCGGCTAACTCGTTCAGAGTTTGGCGTCGTGGCGTAACCACGAGTACCTTCTTGCCATCGTGAACCAGTGCTGCCAGGGTGTTCACCACGGTTTGGGTGTAGCCAGCGCCAGGCAGAGTCTCAACCGCGAAGCTGTCTCCACGAATCGCCCTGGCCAAGATGCGTTTCTGGGTTGCATCGGCATCGGCGACCAGTCTTGGCTCGGTCAAACCGTCCAGTGGAAGATCTAGCACCTCGGCAACTTCGGCGAGCTGACGAAGCAGGGTGTTTCCATTCACGTCGATGCCCTGTTCGATCAGAGTCGGCTCGATTGCAAAGTTGGTTGCGATTAGGGCTCGCTGGAACTGCACTCGGCTCTCGGCATCAAGCTGCTGGGCGATGTAATCAATCGCTGCGATGGGCATGAGGTCGATTGCAGAATCAACCAGCTCCAAGAGCTTTGCGGTGTTCAGGCTCACACCGTAGGTGTTGTGAAGTGCCGCAACCAGCGCAGGGTTCACAAATGCCTTACCGGAGCGAACCAGTTCGAAGTCATCGGTCTTGCGAATCAGGTCGATCGGCCAAAGGATGATTGGCAGGTTGAAGTCGAATCCATCCTGTTCGAGACCGGCTAGACCACCAGCCAGATACCCAGTGTGAATCCCGAAGTCACGCTCGTGTACGGTGAGTTTGGCCTTGATGCGGCGAGCGGTTGCAAGTGCCTTAGAAAAGGCAAGTGGTTCGCGAACCAGGTTGGACAGCAGCACGGTTCCAGTGGATGTGAACTGGGCAATTCCATTCGGGTGGGCACGGTCGAGGTCGATTTGACCGTACTCGTTTACTTCAAAGTTGGTTAGCGGGTTCGTCTTACCGATGTCGCGGATTTCTCTAATCCACGCGTCCCAGTTAATTCGCGAAGGGCTGAAGTTCGTATCCACCCTCTTAGGCTAACTTCCACTTGGGTATATTTGGTTGAAGCATGCGCCCCCGTAGCTCAGTGGATAGAGCAGAGGTTTCCTAAACCTTGTGCGGAAGTTCGATTCTTCTCGGGGGCACTTTTGCTTATGCGGCCACCGGGTAGTTCAGGAAGTCATCCCATTCCGGTTCCACGCGATCGGCTCCCTTGATCAGCCAGCCAGCTCCGGTTGGCATCTTCGGGCTCCAGTTCAACTGCCAACCGATTTCAGTGAGCGTTTTGTCGCCTTTCTGGTTGTTGCACTTCAGGCAGCAGGCAACCAGGTTCTCCCAGCTATCGGCACCACCTTTTGACTTTGGTTGAACATGGTCAACCGTGTTTGCCGATTTCGTACAGTAGGCGCACTTCCAGCCGTCGCGGCGAAGCACACCTCTTCTGGTCACTGGGACGACACGAGCGGTCGGTACACGGACATAGCGGGTCAGCAAAATCACAGAGGGAAGGGCGAAGTGTGCTTTTGCACTGTGGACCTCGAGATTGCCAGAGCCCGCTAGGACGGTTGCCTTCTGATTTAGAACCAAGATCAACGCTCGCTTGAATGACACCACGCCGAGTGGTTCATAACCCGCATTCAAGACCAGCGTTCGCATGTTTCTCCTAACAAAAACGCGCCATCACGAATGATGACGCGTTTAGACAGCTGAGCAGGCTTGAAGTTGTATCCGATGTTGCCTCTCGAACATGGTCACTCCTTCAAGCTAATTGCTCTCAGAGTAAACCCGATTCAGTTTCGTGTAGAGAAACGCAACGATAACGATTTGATTATTTGTAGATACGAACGAAAACGACCTGGCTTGGTTCCAGGTAGATCTCGGCAAGCTTCACCGAATCGCCAGGCTGTGGAGCGTGGAACCAGTTCCAACCTCCGGCATAGATTCCAAGGTGGCCGCGGTCCTTTGCGATTACTATGTCACCAGGCTGGGCATCCTTCTGACGGATCAGCTTTCCTCGTCGGAGCTGCGCGCTAACCGAGTGCTCAAGCTTGATACCGAACTGTGCGAAGACGTAACGAGAGTAGCCAGAGCAGTCGAAGCCGGCAGGGGTTGAACCACCGAACACATACGGAACACCAATGTACTTGGCTGCAACCTTCACGATGCCTGCGCTGGTAACCGAGTCGTATGGAGGGTTCTTTAGATAGTCTTCGGCCGAGAAACCTGACCAGCTGCGATAACTTCCTAGCAGCGCGGTACGTAAGGTATTGGCACCAACGGTCTTGGCGCCACCGCGCGAGGTAATGATCTCAGACTTCAGCTGAACCACGGTTAGCCCCTGGGTCTCCTTGGCGATGGCGATTGCGTCGGCCTGGTCGATGCCGGCCAGTGCCGTAACCTCTGGGCTGAAAGCGTATGCAGGTAAAGCGAAGGTGGCGAAGAGTCCGGCGGCAACACTAAAGGTGAGGCTGCTGATCACATTGCGACGGAAGGTTTGCTTGGAAACTCCAGTGACGATTCGAGACGAGAACGAGCGGGCCTTGCCTTCGGCAACCGACTGCTCAACCTCGAGCATGCGAGCAATTCGCTCGGCGCTCTTAGCGGCTTTCGCCTGAGCTCTAACCAACTTGGCTGCAGTCTTCTCAGCGACGTTCTTTTGGTTACGTAGTTCCAACTGCTCAAGGATGTTCACCTTGCCAGCTGCACGTCGTCGTCCACTTGGCTTATCGGCCAAAGTTAACCTCCGTGTTTACGGTCGTCGGACTAATAATTTTACCCGAGAACGCTTCATTAAGCGATTTTGCGGACCTTAGAGAATGCTGAAAACGGCTACTTCACGAAGAAGTGCACAGCCAAATCGTGGTCTATAGCCACGCCATCGGTTGATCCGACGGTTGAAATAAATAGTCTCTTTGCGGCGTGTTCGACATCGATTTTGGCACCGGGAATGATGCCAAGCGACTTCAATTGACCCAAGAATTCGGGATCGATTTGGATCGGTTCACCTATTCGAACCACGGTTAGGTTCTTTGCCGAGCCGTCTGCACCAAGGGCAGCAATCAGGTTCTGGCTTTCGCTCGCGCTGAGGCTCGTCGATGCAAGTCCTAGTTCTTCAAGGCCAGGAATTGGGTTGCCGTACGGCGAAACATCCGGAGTAGAAATCAAGGTGAGAATCTTGCGTTCCACCTGCTCGCTAATGACGTGTTCCCAGCGGCAAGCCTCTTCGTGCACGTACTCCCATTCGAGTCCGATCACATCGGCCAATAGACGCTCGGCGAGGCGGTGTTTACGCATCACTCGGGTCGCCTGAAGTAAGCCTTCATCGGTGAGCTCAAGCATTCGGTCGTCGCGTACCGAAAGCAGGCCATCGCGTTCCATGCGGGCCACGGTCTGGGAAACGGTTGGGCCAGAGTGTCCGAGACGTTCGGAAATTCGGGCACGCATCGGGATCTGGCCCTCTTCAATAAGCTCGAGGACGGTTCGGAGATACATTTCTGTGGTGTCGATTAGATCGTGCACGTCAATCTCCTTATCTGCTTTGCCTTCGTCAAGGATAATTGACGTATGAGCGAAATCATTATTCCTACCAACCTTCTGCCTGCCGATGGCCGTTTCGGTTGTGGCCCTTCGAAGGTCCGCCCAGCACAGCTACACGCATTTGCCACCGCTGGCGCAGAACTCATGGGAACCTCACACCGCCAGGCACCGGTCAAGCACCTGGTGAAGCGTGTGCAGGAAGGTTTGATGGAGCTCTACCACCAGCCTGAAGGTTACGAAATTGTCCTTGGTAATGGTGGCTCGACCGCATTCTGGGACGTCGCCGCATTTTCGCTCGCCGAGAACAAGGCACAGAACCTCGTCCACGGTGAATTTGGAAACAAGTTCGCTGGCGCTCTAAAGACCCCTTGGCTAGAAGCCCCGACCGTTCGCGAAGGTCAAGCCGGTTCGCGCATCTGGCTAGAAGCAGAGGCAGGCGTGGACATCTACGCCTACCCACAGAACGAAACCTCGACCGGAGTTGTGGCCCCGGTGGAGCGCGTTGCTGGCGTCGATGCTGGCGCGCTATTCATGACCGACGCCACCTCGGCGGCTGGCGGTATTGACTTCAACCCGCTGAACACCGACGTCTACTACTTCGCGCCTCAGAAGAACTTCGCCTCGGACGGCGGACTCTGGTTCGCTCTGATGTCGCCTGCTGCTATCGAACGTGCCGAGCGTATCGCCGGAACCGACCGCTACATTCCAGAGTTCCTGAGCCTGAAGACCGCGATCGACAACTCGCGCCTAAACCAGACCCTGAACACCCCAGCGATCTCGACCCTGTTCTTCCTAGCCGAGCAAATCGACTGGATGAACGGCAACGGCGGTTTGGCTTGGGCAGATGCCCGCACCAAGGAAGCCAGCTCGCTGATTTATAACTGGGCCGAAGCGCATGAATTGGCAACCCCGTTCGTGACCAACCCTGAGCACCGCTCACAGGTGGTCTCGACCATCGACTTCGAAGGCATCGACGCCGCCGCAATCGCGAAGGTTCTTCGCGCCAACGGAATCGTGGACGTTGAGCCTTACCGCAAGCTCGGACGCAACCAGCTTCGTATCGCAACCTTCACTGCGACCGAGGCAGCCGATGTTGCGCAACTTCTAAAAGCCATCGACTACGTAATCGAACACGTGGGCTAATGAAGTTTTTCGTACCTGAAGAAGATCGCGAACCGGACCCAGTTCCGGTAAAAAGTAACACCAGAGCGGTTGCTCTGGTGGGACTTAGTCTTTGGGTTGTAATCCTCGGAGTATTACTTCTTTTTCCGACGATTTTTCCAACGGGTGTAAAACCTTGGTGGCCTTATACCTGTGTCATCGCCATCGT
This sequence comes from Actinomycetota bacterium, assembly GCA_041158865.1. Classification (GTDB taxonomy): domain Bacteria; phylum Actinomycetota; class Actinomycetes; order Actinomycetales; family Microbacteriaceae; genus Rhodoluna. Next base: position 51,803 of record JBEBAN010000003.1, on the reverse strand, counting down.
CCTCGGCGTCGTCTTCTACATCAAATTCGGTCGTAGCAAGTAGCACTTCTTCAGCGTGCTCGATGGTCTCTTCTTCCGGAGCGTCAACCAGTTCTAGTTCAACTTCGGTTTCGTCTTCAGACTCTTCTTCATCCTCGATTTCGTTTTCGAGGGCTTGAGCCTCCGCCTCGGCTGCCTCGGCTGCTTCCGCAGCCGCCTGAGCCTCAAGCTCAGCCTGCAGTGCCTTCCAGTCGGCCAAGCGCTCCGACCAAGGAACCCAGTTTGGCGCAACCAGTGCGTCATCACCAGGCAGCATGACTACCTCGGAGATGGTTGGCTCGGAACCTTCCGGCTGGAAAATCGAAACCGACCAGTACCAACCAACGTAACCGCGCATGGTGCTGGTGAAGAGGTAACTCTGAAGACCTGGCTCTTCCTCTACCGTGCGCAGGTGATCGCCAACGGCACGACGTCCGCCGGTTAGGCGGGCGGCTTCCTGAGCAAATTCGGTGAGGTCGCGCAATTTACGCTTCTAGGTCGTCGGCTACGCGACGCAGAATGGCGGCAATGCGTCGAGCCTTTTCAGGCTCAGGGCGACGTCCGCCACGGAAAGAAGGGCCAAGGCCGTCTAATAGACGAATCAGGTCTTGAACCACGGCTGCAAGGTCATCGCTGCCACGACGGTTAGCGGCTGCGAGCGATACTGGAGCTTCAAGAATGCGAACACTCATAGCCTGCGCACCGCGCTTGGAGTCAACCACGCTGAACTCGATACGAGTGCCAGGCTTTACCGCGGTCATTCCGTCAGGTAGCGCAGATGCGTGCAAGTAGACCTCGTTGCCCTCATCCGATGCGATGAAGCCGAAGCCCTTGACGTCGTCAAAGAATTTCACTTTGCCGGTTGGCATTTGTAACCTCCAAAAGTTGCTAACCTGGCCATTTTACCTGTCCGCAAGACAGGTATCCTAAAAGGATGGCAAACTCTGGTAACGGCAAAGACCGTATCGAAAACATCCTCGCTTACATGATTGCTGGTTTGATTGGCTCATCGATTCTGGCCATCATTGCAATCCCGGTTATCACCGTATTTTTCAAGAACGTCGGTGCCGTTCCTTGGCTCGTAGTATTCCCTTGGGTGGCACTGCCGCTTTCGGCTCTGCTGATCATTTCCCTGCTAATCGTGCAAATCGTGAACAAGGGCAAATCAACCAAATAACCCATGAGTGAACTCAAGGCGTTAGTTGACGGGCTACGGGGGCTGGAAGCCTACGAACGCCGTTCGCTAATCGCTGGCCGCCTAATCAACCTCGCCGGAATCGATGACCTATACGCCCTAGCCGAGGCCCTGAACACCCCGAAAAGCTACGCAGCCCTAATCGGTTCGCTGTCCCACAACCAACTCGAGGCTTTGGCAAAAATCGCACGCGGAGATGAAGTAGAACAGAGCATCCTGGATTCACTGCGGGGTCAACTCCTGATTTACCAAGAAGGCAGCGCGGTGAAAATCTTCGACGCCTTGCACACCACCTTGCGTGAAGTGCGGGCGTTCACTAGGCCAATTCCGGTGATCCCAGACCAAGACCTGGCGCCCGATGCCTCGGCCATTGACCGTCAGGCTGGCATTACGGTTTTTCAAACCATCCAGTCTTTGACCGAAGTTATTTTCGATCTTGAGAAACACCTGGTTCGCGAGGTTGGCAAAGGAAATGTTGGCCTTCCAGATGTAAAGCGCTTGGCTTCGGCTCTGAGCTGCACCAACGAACAAGCCAAGGGTTACTTCGGATTGGCGGCAGCTTTAGGGCTAACCGTGATTCACGAAGGACGTCACCGCCTTACCGCTAAATCGGTTGCCTGGCTCGAGGCCGAATCAACCTCGCGTGTGGAAACCCTCCTGAGCCACTATCGTGACGTACTCGGCGGGGACCTAATAGATGCACTCTCCGCGTTATCGGAAATAACCTACCTACCGGTCTGGTTCCAATCCAACTATCCGTTCGCCGAAAATCGTCCGTCGTCACGAATGGGAAAGATCCTTGGGCTGGCTGAAGATCTCGGTCTCGCCGTTGGAGGATGGACTACCAGTTGGTTTGGCAGGGTGATTGCGGGAAACCCAGGGGCCGTGGCGGAGGCTGTAAGTCACCTCCCTGCAGTGCAGGAACGAATCATCCTGCAGGCCGATGGCAGTATTATCGCGCCCGGACCGCTGGCCACCAGTGTGGAGGCTAGGCTCCGAAAGGTTGCCGAAACCGAAAGCATTGGCCTTGCCTCAACTTATCGCCTGACCCCGCTGAGCATTACTCACGGGCTCGAACTTGGCGAAAAGATTTCGGAGATTCGCGAAATGCTGACCCAGCTCAGTGCGGTATCACTGCCCCAGCCGGTCGAGTACCTACTTGCCGATGTTGAGAAGCGTTTTGGCAAGCTACAGATTGGCCCGGGCAACCTAGAGTGGCGCAGTCAGATTTCTAGTGAAGACGCAGTGCTACTCACCGAAATTTCCAGTGACACCAGATTGAAGCCGTTTGCGCTTCATCGACAGGCACCGGAACTCCTTGCCTGCCGCTTCGAGCCGTCCGTGGTTTATTTCGGGCTGCGAGAATGTGGCTTCCTCGCGATTCGCGTCGATGGCAGTGGTCGGGTGATTTCACCGATTACCACCGTAGAGCCAATGGCCAAGAGCCTGGCCGCGTCGCCAATCGATGCGAAGGTCGCCGAAATATTTGCCGAGGATCAGAAACTCAACAGCCTTGACAGCGACGAATTGATGATTCGCCAGATTCAGTTGGCGATCCGCAATAAGGCACTGCTGAGCCTAAAGGTGAAGGTCGCCGATGGCTCTCTAGCAGACTTCGAACTGATGCCTAGCGGCATTGCCAATGGACGCGTCCGCGGAAAAGATCGCAAGGCGCAGATCGAACGAACCTTGCCTCTGGCCTCGATTGTCAGCATTGACCTCGCTTAAACTGGCATGATGACGAACGGACCACTAATTGTTCAGAGCGACAAGACCGCGCTCTTGGAAGTGGATCACCCTCAGGCCGATGAAGCCCGTCACGAACTCGCAATCTTCGCCGAACTAGAGCGCGCCCCAGAGCACATCCACACCTACCGAATTACTCGCCTAGGTCTTTGGAACGCCAGGGCTGCCGGGCATGACTCCGATTTCGTTCTAAAAGTCTTGGACACCTACGCCAAGTTCGCGATTCCGTCCACGGTTCGCAACGACATCATCGACACCATGTCGCGCTACGGACGTCTGACCATTATTCGTGGCGAAGATGATCAGCTGTTGCTGCATTCAACCGACCGCGCGGTGCTCCTCGAGGCTTCAAAGCAGCCAAAGATTTCGACACTGCTCGAAGGCCCGCTGGACAACGAGAACTTCAAGATTGCCGCCTGGGCAAGAGGTCAGGTTAAGCAGGAACTTCTGAAGCTCGGTTGGCCAGCGGAAGACCTAGCCGGATACGCACCGGGCACACCGCACGAGATTACCCTGGCCGAAAACGGCTGGCAGCTTCGCGACTACCAGAGCAAGGCGGTTGAGAAGTTTTGGGATGGCGGATCGGGCGTTGTCGTTCTGCCTTGTGGTGCCGGAAAGACTCTGGTTGGCGCAGGTGCAATGGCCGTGGCAAAGACCAACACCCTTATTCTGGTGACCAACACCGTCTCTGCCCGTCAGTGGAAGTCTGAGCTAATCAAGCGCACATCTCTCACCGAAGAGGAAATCGGCGAGTACTCGGGCGCGGTCAAGGAAATCAAACCGGTGACGATTGCCACCTACCAAATCCTGACCACCAAGACCAAAGGCGAGCTAGCCCACTTATCGCTTCTGAACGCCAACGACTGGGGACTAATCGTCTATGACGAAGTACACCTGCTACCGGCGCCGATTTTCAAGATGACCGCGGACCTGCAGGCACGTCGTCGTCTCGGGCTTACCGCGACCCTGGTTCGCGAGGACGGCCGCGAAGGCGAGGTCTTCTCGCTGATCGGACCAAAGCGTTTCGACTCCCCTTGGAAAGACATCGAGGCGCAAGGTTACATCGCACCAGCCGCCTGTTTCGAGGTTCGTGTCGACCTTCCGGACGATGTTCGACTTGACTACGCAATTGCCGGCCAGGACGAACGCTACCGCCTCGCCGCTACTGCTCACGCGAAGATCGAGGTCATCTCGAAACTTCTCAAGAAGCATGAAGGTGAATCAACCCTGATCATCGGTCAGTATCTCGAGCAGCTTCACGAGGTAGCAGATGCCCTTGGAGTTCCAGTCATCACCGGTCAGACTCCGGTCGACGAGCGTGAGCGTCTGTTCCAGCTATTTCGTGAGCAGAGCCTGAAGACCCTGGTGGTTTCGAAGGTCGCCAACTTCTCGATCGACCTTCCCGAGGCGTCGGTAGCGATTCAAATCTCTGGCTCGTTCGGTTCCCGCCAAGAAGAGGCACAGCGCCTCGGTCGCTTGCTACGACCTAAGGCCGATGGTCGCTCGGCTAGCTTCTACACCTTGATTGCCCGCGACACCGTGGATCAGGACTTCGCCCAGAACCGTCAGCGCTTTTTGGCCGAGCAGGGCTACAGCTACGAAATCTTGGACGCCCACGCGCTCTAAGACACACATAAAACACTCAAGCAACGTTCAGCGTTCTCTCAGGTTTCCAGAGCAAACTCTCAGTTATGGAACCAATCAAGGTACTCGTAGTAGATGATGAACCAAACATTCGCGACCTGCTTGCCAGCGGTCTGCGATTCGCCGGCTTCTCCGTCCTAGCCGTTGCAAACGGAAATGACGCGGTCGCCGCTGCCGAAAAAGGCAAACCAGACCTAATCCTTCTAGACGTCATGCTCCCAGACATGAGCGGCTTCTCGGTCACCAAGAAACTTCGCAGCATGGACATCATGGCGCCGGTGCTTTTCCTTACCGCACGCGACGAGGTTGAAGACAAGATCACCGGCCTAACCGTTGGCGGCGATGACTACATGACCAAGCCGTTCAGCCTGGACGAAATCATCGCCAGAATTCACGCCATCCTCCGACGCACCAAACAGGCCTCGGTTGAGAAGAGCATCATCGAGGTTGGCGAGGTTTCAATCGACGAGGACGCCCACGAGGTTTTCGTAAATGGCGAGAGCGTTGAACTTTCCCCAACCGAATACAAACTACTTCGCTTCCTGATGGAAAACGCCAACCGCGTTCTATCCAAGGCACAGATTCTGGACCACGTCTGGGAATACGACTTCAACGGAGAAATGGGTATCGTCGAATCATACGTTTCCTACCTCCGCAAGAAACTTGACCCGCTAACCAGCGAGCCAGTGCTTCTAACCAAGCGAGGTCACGGTTACATGTTCAAGTCGAATAAAAAGAAGTAATAATGAATCGCAAGCTTGCCGCTGGTTGGCATCGAGTATCACTCCGGTCCAAGTTGACCGCACTCTCGGTAGCCATCATCGGTATCTTGCTGATCATCTCTAGCGTTGGCACGGTTTCTCTGGTTCGCACCTACCTTCAAGCCACCACCGACAACGTTCTGGTTTCAACAGCAAACACCCTTCGCATCGAAGACCCGGCGACGCTGCAAGCCAAGATCGCCTCGAGACAGATTTCCCTGCCAAGGCTCCCGACCGACTACTACATCGCCTATCTAGACACCAGCGGAACCCTTTTACTCGGCATCGAACCTTCGGCGAACTCTGAAATGGTGATTCCGAACCTTTCGAAGTTCACACTCGAAGCAGTGCTCACCACCGAAGGCCTTCCATTTGAAATTGACGACAAGGGACTCCCGACTACCGAACTCAACGAGGGCAAGGGTTGGCGAATCATTGCGGTTCCGCTGACCACCACTCCAGGCACCCTAGTGGTTGCGCTTCCGGTCGACGCCGACAACGCACTTATTAGCCAATACCGAGCCATCGGCACCGGATTCGGTGGTTTGCTCGTTGTCCTCAGCGCTCTAGCAATTTGGCTAACAATTTCCTCGGCGCTTCGTCCGTTAAAGGAAGTTGAACGTACCGCTCAGGCAGTCGCTGCCGGTGACATTTCAAGACGTCTGATCGAAAACGATTCCAACACCGAAGTGGACCGAATCAACCGCTCGCTAAACACTATGCTCGGCAGCATCGAAAACGCACTTGAGTCACGAGGAAAGGCCCTAGACCAAATGCGTCGCTTTGTTTCTGATGCCTCCCATGAACTTCGAACTCCCCTGGCTTCGGTCCGCGGCTACGCCGAGCTGTACCGCATGGGTGCATTGAAGAAAAAGGATGACCTAGACGACGCCATGGGCCGCATCGAATCCGAGGCTCACCGCATGGCCGACCTCGTGGAAAGCCTCCTGACCTTAGCCAGAATGGACGAATCGACCGCTTTGACTTTGGTCGACACCGACCTGGTTCAAATGTCGATCGATGCTGCCAAGGACGCCTCGGTTGCAGACTATAAGCGAAAAATTGTGGTTCAAAACTTCGCCGGAGTTGAACTTGGACCTGACAACCACGTCTTCGCCAGTGTCGACCCGATGGCTTTCCGTCAGGTCCTAACCAACCTACTTGCCAATGCCAGCCGATTCTCACCGGAAGACCAGAACATCGAACTGGCCATCGGCCGCGAGGGCCACAAGGCGGTCATCGAGGTTCGCGACCACGGTGAGGGAATCCCTAAGCAGCTTCGTGAAAAAGTTTTCGAGCGCTTCTTCCGTGCCGACAATTCTCGCAACCGCGAGACCGGCGGCTCAGGTCTTGGCTTGTCGATTGTGAAGACCATTCTCGATCGCCACAAGGCCACCATCGTCGCCTTGGAAACCCCTGGCGGCGGAACCACCATGCGTATCGAACTTTAGTTCTCCACAAATTACCCAATTGCTCGCTTCAGGTAGGCATTACCTAGGACGATTGTTCCCATGAGCACATTCAGAGTAGACAGCGAGCAGGTTCTCGCAGCGAACAGCACCATCCAGGCAACCATCGGCAAACTGCAGTCGGAGGTTGAACTTCTCCACACCCAACTTCAATCATTAGAAGGATCTTGGCAGGGAGCCGCAGCAACGTCTTTCCAAGAACTCGTTAAACGTTGGCGAGTTACCGCAACCGGAGTTGAAACCCAACTCTCCGAGATTGGCAAGGCACTGGCCTTCGCTGCGTCTCAATACAGCGAGATCGAGTCGGCAAACACTCGGCTTTTCCTGGTATAGAAAATGGGCGGGTTCAAACGAACCCGCCCATTTCTTTTGACTTTAGAAGTCCATGCCACCGGCTGGAGCAGCAGCAGCCTGAGGAGGCTCTGGCTTGTCAGCAACAACCGCTTCGGTGGTTAGGAACAATCCAGCGATAGACGAAGCGTTTAGCAGAGCCGAACGGGTCACCTTTACTGGGTCGTTGATTCCGGCCTTCATCATGTCTACGTATTCACCGGTCGCGGCGTTTAGACCCTGGCCTGCTGGCAGCGATGAAACCTTCTCGGCAACTACACCTGGCTCTAGACCTGCGTTAAGTGCGATCTGCTTTAGCGGAGCGGCGATGGCAACCTTGACGATGTTGGCACCGGTTGCTTCGTCACCCTTTAGCTCTAGCTTGTCGAATGCAGCCTTGCCAGCCTGTAGTAGTGCAACACCACCACCGGCAACAATGCCTTCCTCAACAGCAGCCTTGGCGTTGCGAACTGCGTCTTCAATGCGGTGCTTGCGCTCCTTGAGTTCAACCTCAGTAGCAGCACCTGCCTTGATAACAGCCACACCACCGGCTAGCTTGGCTAGACGCTCCTGTAGCTTCTCGCGGTCGTAGTCACTGTCGCTGGCTTCGATCTCACGACGGATCTGGTCAACGCGGCCCTGGATGGCAACCTTCTCGCCAGCACCCTCAACGATCGTGGTCTCGTCCTTGGTAATTACAACCTTGCGAGCGCGACCAAGTAGGTCAAGAGTGGTGGTCTCTAGGCTGAGGCCGATCTCCTGCGAGATGACCTGGCCACCGGTCAGGATTGCGATGTCCTGAAGCATTGCCTTGCGGCGGTCCCCAAATCCTGGAGCCTTTACGGCTGCCGACTTGAAGATGCCACGGATCTTGTTGAGAACCAGGGTGGTTAGAGCTTCACCCTCAACGTCTTCGGCGATGATTACCAAAGGCTTGCCGGTCTGAACAACCTGCTCGACAACTGGGAGCAGTTCCTTCATGCTAGAGATCTTGCTGTTCACGATTAGCACGTATGCGTCTTCTAGAACGGTCTCCTGGCGGTCTGGGTCGGTTACGAAGTAAGCCGAGATGAACCCCTTGTCGAAGCGCATACCTTCGGTTAGCTGTAGGTCGATACCAAAGGTGTTCGACTCTTCAACGGTTACAACACCTTCGCGGCCAACCTTGTCGATTGCCTCAGCGATAAGTTCACCGATCTGGCTGTCGCCGGCCGAGATCGATGCGGTAGCAGCAATCTCTTCCTTGCTCTCTACGGCCTTCGCCTGGGCGAAAAGCTCCTCGATGACGGCTGCGGTTGCCTTGTCGATTCCGCGCTTCAAGCTGATTGGGTCGGCGCCGGCTGCTACGTTACGTAGACCTTCACGAACCAGTGCCTGAGCAAGAACGGTTGCGGTGGTGGTTCCGTCTCCGGCCACGTCGTCGGTCTTCTTGGCTACTTCCTTAACCAGTTCGGCACCGATGCGCTCAAACGGGTCTTCTAGCTCGATTTCCTTGGCGATCGAAACACCATCGTTGGTGATGGTAGGTGCGCCCCACTTCTTCTCTAGGACGACGTTGCGTCCGCGTGGGCCTAGGGTCACCTTCACGGTGTCGGCCAGGATGTTTAGTCCGCGCTCGAGTCCGCGGCGGGCTTCTTCATCAAAAGAAATGATCTTTGGCATTTGTTTTGGTCTCCTTTTATTAGCACTCGCCACAATTGAGTGCTAATTCATTTTTAGCACTCTAAGCCCGAGAGTGCAAGATGCCATGCAAAGCGAAAAGGCACCACCCAGATGGGTGATGCCTGATCGATTAGGTCTAAGTTAGCCGATGATGCTAACCGAAGCAGCCTGAGGGCCCTTCGGTCCATCAGTCACGTCAAACTCAACACGCTGGTTTTCCTTCAGCTCCTTGTAGCCATCGCTAACGATTGCCGAGAAGTGAACGAATACGTCCGCGCCTTCGTCCTGAGTAATGAAGCCGAAGCCCTTCTCAGAGTTGAACCACTTTACGGTTCCCTGTGCCATATGTTTCTCCTGTGTATCTTGATAAAAGATCGACCCGGAGCGTGAGCACAGGGCGGTCTCTATAACAAGGTACGGCACAAACGCGTGTAATTAGGGATGAGTTAGAAACCTTGATGAAAGCGTTACAAAGTTCAACAAGGTCAAATTACTTGTAATCTGCACCCAAAACAACCACAATCGGGTCGATGTACTGGTTTGAAACTTCGATTGAGTACTGGCCAAGATCTGAAACAAGAGCCTTAGCCGCTGCGTCTAGATTTTTGCTGTTGATGTAAACCACGGTCTTGTCACTCTTGGCACCGAGCGGCATGTCTGATGCAGTGACGACATTCCAACCCTTATCAAGCAGCTTGCGCGCTACCCCGCTGGCAAGACCGTCCTGGCCAACCGCATCGTAAACGGTGGTTTCGTTGATACGCAATGGATCGGTTGCAGGCTGTGTAGCGGTTGAGTTATCGCTTAGAGCGTTTAGGTCAAGCTTGCTGCCGCCACCAAAGAAGGTCTGATAGCCGAACAGTGCAGCACCGGCAACTACTGCGGAAACAGAGAGGTATGCGAAAAACTCTCCGACGGCTGCACCCTTACTGCGAGGTAAGCGACGACGCCCGATACTAGCAGGCACCGAATCAATTTCGTCAGATGGGAAGTTTTTTGTCATTTGAACCGTTTATTAGTCTAGTTGAGTGGAATAAACCCATGGAGGTAACCCAAGTGAACTATCAGGTTTCTAAAGACGAGTCACAGTGGCGTGAAGAGCTTTCCCCGCTCGAGTACCACGTACTTCGCGAGGGTGGCACCGAGCGCCCTGGCACCGGTGAACTGCTAGACGAAAACCGAGTTGGAACTTTCTCCTGCAAGGGTTGTGGCCAAGAACTGTTCAAGAGCGAAACCAAGTTTGACGCTCACTGCGGTTGGCCAAGTTTCTACGAACCAAAAGCCGAAGACGCGGTCGAACTAATCGAAGACCGCAGCCACGGAATGATCCGCACCGAAGTTCGCTGTGCTAATTGCGGCAGCCACCTTGGCCACGTTTTCGAGGACGCTCCGCAAACCCCAACCGGTGATCGCTTCTGCATCAACTCGGTCAGCATTACCTTTTCGGCAAGTTAGTCGTCGCCGAATGCTTCACGAAGTGTCACTAAGCGAAGGTTTCTCGAGCGAAAAATAGCGATGATTTTGGTGAACACATTGACTGTGGCATTGCTATTTGCATGATCTATCAAGATTCGCCCGTTTGCTATCCACTTACTCGCCATCGCCAAAACTGTGCTGGATGAGACCCCTGAACCAGACGCGAAACTGCCATACCAAAGCACTGGTTTGGTGAACCCTTCTTCTGCCGCGATACGAATCACTCGCGCGTCTATTTCACCGTAGGGAGGTCGAAAGTAAGGCTTGGTTGACATCCCGTAATTGGCCAGGCAAAAAGCCTCGCACTTATTTAGTTCGGAGCGAATCTTGGCAGCCGAAAGTGAGGTGAGCTTCCGATGGGTCGCAGTGTGGTTGGCAAGTTGGATTTGCCCTCGATCTTGCAAGGCTTTCAATCTGCGTGCATAGGTTTTCCAACCGGAGGCACCTGACAGCACGAAGAAAGTCATCTTCACACTCGGGTGTTTCTCTAAGAAGATTATGTAATTCCTCAAAGCCGTTGCCGAAGCGCCATCATCAACCGTCCAGGCGGCTCTACGAGTTGTTGACTTGGGCAGTGCCGAGATGCAACCTCGAGGCCAAGCCAAAGCTGGTTCGGCAAAAGCCATAAGAGATGCCAGCAAGCCAACCAGGGCACCTTTGCGAGAAATCTCCCTCAACATGAGCCGACTATGGGACTCGAACCCATAACCCCCGCTTTACAAGAGCGGTGCGCTACCATTGCGCCAAGTCGGCAGTCCATTAATTCTATCTATAACAATTCTGCAAAACCCTTTTGAGCGATTTCGCTCAAATTATTTTCGGGTATAGACTTTTTATTACATAAAGAGGGGAACACCATGAAGAAGCTCAGCATCTCACTGGTTACTATTTCAGCTTTGCTTGCGGGCATGATCAGCGCTGCTCCGGCTTCGGCCGCGGTCACGCTGGATCCGACCTGTACCAAGGTCATCACCCAGAACAACAGCAAGTACACCGGTACAGCCAATGGTGACATCATCTGCATCGACGCCGATTTCGTGACTGTTGAGTCTCTTGGTGGAAATGACAAAGTCATCGACTACGGAACTGGTAACACCATTTACCTAGGAAACGGTTCCGACGAATATGACGGCACGAATGCCGTCAATGCTGAAGTTGATGGTGGTCTTGGTGACGATGAAATCACCGGAACCCCAGGCATGGATGAACTTGACGGTGGCGAAGGTGAAGACGACGTCTATGGTGGATCCGGAGCCGACAACATCGACGGTGGAGCCGGAGCCGATCTTCTCGGCGGCAACAACGGCGAAGACAATATTTCGGGTGAAACCGGCGATGACACTATTGATGGTGGCGAAGGAACCGACACCCTTGCCGGAGGAGCTGGTGACGACCGCCTGATCGGTGGAGCTGGCAACGACAATATCCGTGGTGGCGAAGGTAACGACGAGCTCGTTGGTAACGCTGGCGCAGACAACATCTGGGGCGAGGTCGGAACCGACACACTAAGCGGTAGTGAGGGCGATGACATCATCGCCGGTGGAGACGGAACCGACACCCTCGAAGGTGGTACCGGTCTAGACCTCTGTGACTACGACGCAGGTGAGGCCAAGGATGCTGCCACCTGTATCTATGACGACTCGGCGCCAGACATAAGCGGCTTCAGTTGGGATGCCCCAAAGTATGACGTCACCCGCACCAGCGCTCGAGCAACCGCAACCTTCACGATGTCGGACGAGGTTGCCTCAAGCAGTGTCTACATGACCTGTTTTGGCAACGGAGTAACCGCATTCCCGGTTGACTTCAGCATCAACTGGATCAACGGAGCCTGGAGCCTACAGAGCCGCAACAACAAGTCGCGACTTATCTCAGCAACCGAGAACTTCCCACAGAAGCCACGCACGCAGACCCAGTTCAAGGTGGAAACCACCTTGGTGCAAGGCTTGAAGTCTGGCAACTACAACTGTCTAGCAGAAACCCGTGACCGCCTCGACCACGCAAAAGTAACTCCGGTTGCAGACCTTGCGATTGAGCGCGCGACGTCAGACCCAGGAGTGGATGACGATGGACCAAAACTGGAGAGCTTTAGCTGGGGTTCGGGAAGCTACGACGTAACTACCTCGGCAGCCAACGTTTCGTACACCATCGAAGCCAGCGACGCGTCGGGAATCAACGCCATGCAGGTTCACTGCCCTGGGGCTTACCGCGAACTGATTTCTGACTACATGTACCGTAACGACACCGAGTGGTCGGTAAACGGTCACGCGGTTGCATCTAGCTTCGGCGATGCCGCGCTTCACCCAACACTGGGTATCGACACCTCGGTCAACCAAGGCACCAAGCCTGGTAGCTACTATTGCTACGCCTGGATGATCGACATCCGCGGTTACCAGACTTGGGCACCAATCAAGACGCCTCTAAAAATCGTGCGTACCGGCAGTGGCTGGGACGATGAACCACCTGCCCTGGTTGACTTCAGCTGGGACAAGCCTCTCTACGAAGTAGGCGCTGCAGCAGACCTAGCCATCGGCACCCTTCACATGACCGACCGCACCGGATTCTCATCGATCGTAGTCGAGTGCTATGGCCCTACTGGACAGCGTCCGATCTCGACTTATCTCAACAAGACCGTCGACGGTTGGTATGCAACCGGAATGAACAACCCTAAGGTCAACGCTGTTACCGGGACCGATAAGAACGTGACCATCGAGTTCCAGAGCGATGTGACCTTTGGCTTAATCCCCGGTGTTCAGAACTGCTACGTGCACGCAACCGACACACTAGGCCAGCAGGGCTGGAACCTAATCGACAAGATGATGGTCAGCCGCATCCCACCCGGCATGCCAGGTGCTCCAACCGCACTGGTCTACACCCCAACGCCAGGTAACCCTAACGCTGGTGTCTTGAGCTGGACGGCTCCAGAGTTCCTAGGCCAGCGCGTCAAGAACGACGACGGTAGCTTCAAGATGATTGGCGAGCGTTACGTTGGCGAGCTGTTCGACTACGAGATCGAATACTCTCGCGACGGCGAAACTTGGAAGCGTATCGACGATGGGTTCTCAACCACTGCCAACCTACCGATGTCTAACCTCTACTCGGCAGCCGACTACTACTTCAAGGTCCGCGCCAACAACGGTGGAAACGACATCGCCTACAGTAAGGGTGCCGACTGGTCAGATGTTCTAACCGTTAGAACCCCAGACCCAACCGAACCAAGCGCGCCAACTAATCTTCAGGTGAGCAATATCACCAAGAGCGGTGCCAAGTTGCAGTGGGACGCACCGGCAACCAACGGTGGTGCCAACATCTTCAACTTCAAGGTGGAAACCTCGCGTGACGGAGGCCAGACCTGGCAGCTTGTAAAGAAGTCGAAGGAGAAGGACATCAACTCCTCTTCGGTCAACCTAACCGTAAACGGCATGGCACCGGGAACTACCTATCAGATCCGCATCTCGGCTCAGAATAAGTGGGGCTACAGCGAATTCCTTCAGGGTAGCGTTACCACCTTGGACGGACTAGCAACCGCACCTCGCAACCTAATGGCTACCGATGTGACGAGCAGCACCATGTTGCTTCAGTGGGACATTCCGCTATCAAACGGTGGCAAGAGCATCACTGACTACCAGATCGAAGTTTCGAGCAACGGTGGGAACACCTGGACGATCATCGAACACGTGGCTTCGAATGAGCACGACTACGATATCACCGGACTAACTCGAGCACGTCGCTACCAGTTCCGCGTCGCTGCTGTGACCGAACTCGGTGTTGGCAATGTTTCGTCGGTGCTTTCGGCAACCACTGCGGCAACGGTTACGACCTCACCAAGCGATTTGGTCATCAGCGGAACCACTACCTCAGGAACAGTATTGAGCTGGAAGATTCCAACCGATAACGGTGGTGCACCAATCACCGATTACCTAGTTGAGATTTCAAGCGACGATGGAGTGAACTGGACTGAAGTTCGCCACAATGTTTCAACATCTAGAACCTTGAAGGTCTCGGGCCTTGGCGCCGGAACCGACTACCTGGTTCGTGTGGCAGCCGAGAACCGTGCCGGATTCAGTGGCTACGTTGAGGGCAGCTTTAGAACCCTAGCTTCAACCCCAACCGCGCCAACCGAACTTACGGCCGTAGCCGGAACCGAGTTGGATCTAGACAGCAAGCTAACCGCTTCGTTGAACTGGACCATCCCGGCAAACAACGGTGGCCGCAGCATCACCGACTACAAGGTTGAGGTGGCGAACAACTGCAAGACCTTCACAGCAGTGACCCACGTTGAAAACAACTCAAACGGTTTCAACGTCACTGGCTTAGATGAAGGTACTCGCTACTGCTTCCGCGTCAGCGCCAAGAACTCGCTTGGTTACGGAACAGTTTCCGAGGTGATCGAGATCACTACCGCAGGTAACGCTCCAAGCGCTCCAACCGGTTTCAGCGTGCTGCCTGCGAAGACCAGCGTCACCATCGGCTGGACTCAGGCAGAAGTTGTTAGCGGAAGCCCAGTTCGTAACTACGAGGTTCAGTACAGCACCGACGGTGGCACCACATGGAGAAACGTGGTCAAGCCAGCTTCGACTAGCCGCACGCTGGTTCTCTCTGGACTGCGAGCTGGAACCACCTACAAGTTCCGCATGCGGTCGGTCAACGACGTTGGTCCTTCGGAGTACACCACCGAGACCACGGTAGTAACCAAGACCAAGTAAATTTGGGGGAAAGAAAAGTCCGGTAGATCGAAAGATCTACCGGACTTTTCTTTAGTTTTACTGAACCGGAGCGACCATCTGAAGCCACTGGAGGAACATCGGAGCGTTGTTTAGTTCACCCTTGTAAAGCTGACCGTTCACGATAACTGCCGGAGTTCCAGGGAAGTCGATGGTGGCAGGAGTCGAGCCCGTTGGTAGTCCCTGAGAGGCCACCTTGTACGAGTTCTTCACCCAGTTAGCCCACTTGTCGGTCTTGATGCAATCTAGAGTGCTGGATTGGGTTACTCCAACACTCTTAGCAAGATCGGCTAGCTGGTTGCTGTCTGGGCCGAAAGACTGCTCGGCAGGCTGGTTTGCGTAGAGTGCCTTGTTGTAGTCGAGGAACTTGGCAGGCTCGGTGTCTGCAACACATAGCAAAGCACTACCGGCTCGTGATGAGTACTCGTTCAGCGAAGCACCATCGAGCATTCCGATTGGGTGAACCTCAAGGTTGTACTTGCCGGCCTTCACCAACTCAAGAATCTGAGGCATGTTTGGCTCTTCGAAAGCCTTACAGGCAGGGCACTGAAGGTCTTCGTAGATGATGATGGTTGGAACTTCCTTGTTGATGGATGCTTCGCTGGTGGCAACCTGCAAACCGGCACCGATGGTGATTCCACGGTTGGTGAACGCGGTGCTTGGACCCTTCGATTCGTCGATGGTCTGGTTGGCGGTTCCAACGATTGCCCAAATTACGGCTGCAACAATCGCTGCGCTTGCGATAACTGAACCAGTGATGATTGCAACTTTCTTGGTGCTGGCTGCTTTCTTCTGCGCCTCGCGCATGGCTTTTGCCTTTGCTCGGGCAGCTTCACGTTGCTGGTCGCGAGTTAGTTTCTCGTTTGTCATTTATTACCTCGTAACTACATCACGATTTAGTGACGGACAGGATTTCTAGTCTAAATCAGGGTGCCCTCGATGCGATAATTGGGGTACCTGATTATCGGCCGATAGTCAGGCTCTTACAACAACGGATCGTTCGGTACGTACCTACCGATTGAGGAGAAAAACCATGGCAACAGTGTCATTTAAAGCAGCCACGAGACTATATCCTGGCACTCCACGTGCGGCAGTAGACGCACTTGACCTAGAAATCAAGGATGGCGAGTTCCTCGTCCTCGTTGGTCCTTCTGGTTGTGGAAAGTCGACCAGCCTTCGTATGCTGGCCGGTCTTGAAGAGGTAAACAGCGGACACATCTTCATCGGTGACCGCGACGTAACCCACATGGAACCAAAAGACCGCGACATCGCGATGGTGTTCCAGAACTACGCACTTTACCCACACATGACCGTTGCCGAGAACATGGGCTTCGCTCTGAAGATTGCCGGAGTGCCAAAGGAAGAGCGCGAAGCTCGCGTTCTTGAGGCAGCCAAGCTTCTAGACCTAGAGCAGTACCTTGGCCGTAAGCCAAAGGCTCTTTCGGGTGGTCAGCGTCAGCGTGTAGCCATGGGTCGTGCGATCGTTCGTAAGCCTCAGGTGTTCCTAATGGACGAGCCACTATCGAACCTTGACGCCAAGCTTCGTGTTCAGACCCGTACCCAGATTGCTTCGCTACAGCGTCGTCTAGGCGTAACCACCGTTTACGTTACCCACGACCAGGTTGAAGCAATGACCATGGGTGACCGCGTTGCTGTTCTAAAGGACGGCGTGCTTCAGCAGGTTGCTAGCCCACGCGAACTTTACGAGCGTCCAAAGAACGTATTCGTTGCCGGCTTCATTGGCTCCCCTGCCATGAACCTGCTTCAGCTTCCAATCCACGGTGGCAAGGTTGTCTTCGGTGACACCGAGATCGACGTAGACAAGGCAGCAATCGCTAAGACCAAGCAGAAGACCGTAACTGTTGGTCTCCGTCCAGAGGACCTAAAGATCAGCAAGTCTGGTCTTCCACTAACCGTTGACGTTGTTGAAGAGCTAGGTGCAGACGCCTACATCTACGGAAACGTCAAGCTAGGCGAAGGCAGTGCCGACGTTGTGGTTCGCGTAGAGCCAAACTCGGGTGCAAAGTCGGGAGGCGTTATCCACGTAATCCCATCTGGCAACGCACACCTGTTCGACGCAGAGTCGGGCGAGCGCCTCAACTAGTGAGCTCGTCTTTAGACATCACAACTGCCGCGGTAGATCCAGCACTTTTGGATCTACCGTGGCAGTTGCCTTTAGAAGACTGGCCAGCTGAAAACATTGCAGCACTGCCAAAAGGCCTCTCGCGCCACA
Organism: Actinomycetota bacterium; assembly: GCA_041158865.1. Classification (GTDB taxonomy): domain Bacteria; phylum Actinomycetota; class Actinomycetes; order Actinomycetales; family Microbacteriaceae; genus Rhodoluna. The sequence continues at coordinate 34,548 of JBEBAN010000003.1, read as the reverse complement.
CGGTTCGCTTCGCTCACCTGAGCGACCACGTCATCGCGATCAAGGAAACGCTGCCTGAGCTAGCCAAGCGCGAGTACGAGATGCTGAAAAAGCTCGGCGGCCTCGACGTACCCTGCGTGGAGCCTTTTGCCATCATCAATAACCGGTCGGATGCTGACGGCAACCCGCTACCTGCAGTACTGATCACCCGGCACCTAAAGTTTTCTCTTCCCTACCGTGCCATGTGGTCGCAGGGCCTTCGCCCGGAAACCGCTAACCGCCTGGTTGACGCCCTGGCCGTTCTGCTGGTTCGCCTGCACATCGCCGGCTTCTTCTGGGGAGACGTTTCACTTTCCAATACCCTGTTCCGCCGCGACGCTGGAGCTTTCGCCGCCTACCTGGTAGACGCCGAAACCGGCCAACTCTACGAGGGCGGCCTTTCCAACGGCCAGCGCGAGAACGACCTCGAGATTGCCCGTGTGAACATCGCCGGTGAACTGCTCGACCTGATCGCCAGCGGTAACGCGGCTCCTGGCGTGGATGCAAATGACATCTCTGAACGCATCATCACCAAGTACCGCGGGCTCTGGAAAGAGCTGACCGCGGCCGAGGTAATTGGCTCGAACGAGAAGTGGAAGATCAACCGCCGCGTTGAACGTCTGAACGAACTCGGCTTCGACATCGAAGAGATGACCATCAAGGCCGGTGGCGAGGGAACAACTTTGACCATCAAGCCTAAAGTCGTTGACGCCGGTCACCACTCCCGAAGACTGCTGAGACTAACCGGGCTGGACGTTGAAGAAAACCAGGCCAGGCGCCTACTAAACGACTTGGACGAATATCGCACCGACCGCGGTCGTCCTGGTGCCGATGAAGAGGTTATGGCTCACGAGTGGCTCTCCCGAGCCTTCGAACCGGTGATCACTGCGATTCCGAAGAGCATGACCGGAAAGCTCGAACCGGCAGAGGTTTACCACCAGGTGCTCGAGCACCGCTGGTACATCGCTCAGGAGCTAGGCCGTGGTGTTCCGATTCAGGAAGCCGTGAACTCTTACATCACCAACGTCTTAGCGCACCGTCGAGATGAAGAGGCTTTGATTGCCCCAACCACCGGTTCGATTACGCTACCGGACGCCATTCCTTCGGGAACCATCAAGGTTGCCGATGAGGACGGCGAAGTCGACTGGCGCGACCTGGTTTAGTTTTCGTTACGAAGCTTCGAGATCTCGTAAAGAGTGACGCTGGCGGCGATACCCGCGTTTAGCGATTCGGTTGCTGCCGAGATTGGGATGCTGACAATCGCGTCACAGTTCTCGGTAACCAGACGGCTAAGACCCTTACCTTCGCTACCCACGATCACCAGAAGTGGAGAGGTTCCAAGGTTGAACTTCTGAAGGCTCATGTCACCGCCGCCGTCTAGACCAACCACGAAAACTCCGCGCTTCTTGTATTCCTTGATGGTCGCGGTTAGGTTGGCTGCGAGCGCTACAGGGATACGAGCGGCAGCACCTGCCGACGTCTTCCAAGCACTTGCGGTAACCCCGGTCGAACGACGCTGAGGCAGGATCACTCCCTGACCGCCGAAGGCAGCTACCGAACGGATGATGGCCCCGAGGTTTCGTGGGTCGGTGATTCCGTCAAGAGCAACAAGCAGTGGCTTCTGTCCGCGAGATAGAACTCGATCTAGCAGGTCGGATGGGTGCTGGTACTGGTATGGCGGCACCGAAAGCGCGATTCCCTGATGTACGGCGTCAAAGCCGGTCAGGCGGTCAATCTCAGACTTGGTGATTTCGTTGATCGGAATCTGGCGGTTGTTGGCCAGGGTGATTGCTTCCTTGACGCGCTCGTCCATCTCGATACGGTTCGAAATGTACATCGCGGTGGCAGGAACCTTGGCACGAAGCGCCTCGAGCACCGAGTTACGACCGGAGAGAACCTCGCCCGAGTCGGCTGCCTTAGCCACGCGAGAAGCGTTGGTACGACCAGCCTTGCCGGTACCTGCGGTACGAGCAGTTGGAGCCAAGAACTCGCCCTTGCGAGAGGTAGCGGCGGCAGGCTTGTTGCCCTTGTAAGCCTTGTGACCCTTACGGTCTTCGGCCTTAGGAGTTGGACCCTTGCCCTCTAGACCCTTCTTGCGCTGGCCGCCAGAGCCAACGGTTGGCCCCTTCTTACCCTTAGCGGTTCCAGGTCTCTTACCCTTGCTTGCCATTAGTTACTCCACATCCATACGGTCTTGCCGGCTTGGTCTTCAATGGTGACACCAAGTTCGGTCAATTCGGCTCGCAGCAGGTCTGCCTGCGCGAAGTCTTTGTTGTTTCGAGCTGCCGTTCGCTTCTCGATCAGGCCTTCAATCAAGGCTACGGTTTCGGCGGTGGCTAGGCGTTCTGGCTCGGTCAATTCCAAACCTAGGACGGCAGCCATGCGAGTAACCTGCGAAAGTGCCACACCCGCGGCATCCTTGTCACCGGCATCAATCGCCTGGTTTCCAGAACGAACGGCGTCGTGCAGTGCAGCGAGCGCTCCAGGCACGTTGAAGTCTGTATCCATTGCTTCGACGAATTCGCTTGGAAGGCTCACCTCAGCAATGCTGGCGAACACGCTGGCACGGCGAACGAATCCGGCAATGCGGCCTAACGCGGAAACCGCTTCGGCTAGCGACGTTGGCGAGTAGTCAAGGCTTGAGCGGTAGTGGGCAGAGGCCAGCCAGTAGCGAACCGCGGCCGGGGTTCCGAGTGAGAACAACTCGTCAACGTCTACCCCGTTACCGAGTGATTTGCTCATCTTGGTGCCGGAGACGGTAACCAGCCCGTTATGCATCCAGTACGTAGCGAAGTCGAACCCAGCAGCGCGAGATTGAGCCAACTCGTTCTCGTGGTGTGGGAAACGCAGGTCAAGCCCCCCTCCGTGAATGTCGAAGCTTTCTCCGAGTTCCGCCAGAGTCATAGCCGAGCACTCGATGTGCCAGCCAGGGCGACCCCTACCCCACGGTGAATCCCAAGCAGCACTCTCCGGCTCGGTCGGTTTGGCGCTCTTCCAAAGGGCGAAGTCGTGAGCGGCGCGGCGTCCGCCGCCGATGGCCTCGCCCTCCATGTTTTCAAGCTTCTGGTTGGTCAGTTCGCCGTAAGCGCCGTGACTTGCGGTGTCGAAAAATACGTTGGCGCTGCCGTCCTCGGCTTGGTAAGCGTGACCGCGCGCGATGAGGCGCTCGATTACAGCGATCATGCCGTCGATGTGTTCGGTTGCGTGCGGACGATGCGCCACCTCGGCACCGAGCGACCCGTAAACCTCATTGAAAGCGACCTCAACCGAGACTGCCAATTCACGCCAATCAATGCCTAGCGAAGCGGCGTTGACCAGAATCTTGTCATCGATGTCGGTGACATTTCGAACCAGGTTAACTTCATAACCGTGACCGATTTCGAGCCAGCGAGCCACGATGTCGAAGGCAACCGCCGAGCGCAAGTGACCCACGTGTGGGGCCGACTGCACGGTAGGTCCGCAAACGTAGATGCCAACCTTGCCCGCGTTTAGCGGAACAAAGTCGACTAGCGCCTGCTGCTTCGAATCGAAAAGTTTCATCAGATACAGCCTACTTTTTGGCTCTCTGAATAAGGGCGCTGGCAACCACGGCCACTCCCTCGGTGTTGCCGAGGTAACCAAGGCCGTCGGTAGTGGTTGCGCTGATGGTGACCGGAGAACGAAGGATTACCGATAGAGCGGTTTGAACCTGTTCGCGCATTGGAGAAACCTTAGGACGGTTGCCGATGATTTGCGCCGAAACATTGACGATTGACCAACCGTGTTCGGCCAAACGCTCGAGAGCGCCCTCTAGAAATACCTTGCCAGAGGCGCCTGCAAACTCAGGTCGGTCTACACCGAAGTTGCTTCCGATATCGCCAAGACCAGCTGCCGAGAGAAGTGCATCGACTATGGCGTGTGAAAGCGCATCTCCGTCGCTGTGGCCGTCAAGACCGCGCTCGCCAGCCCAGGCAATCGTGCCTAGGTATAGGACCTTGGATGCATCCTCGCTGAAGCGGTGGGTATCGGTTCCGATTCCGGTGCGCTGTTCGCTCTCGATCAGGTGCCCCGCCAACAACAAGTCATCCTGCACGGTAACTTTGAAAGCCATGCGGTCGCCGGCTACAGAAATAACCTTGCCGCCAGCCGCCTGGAACAAAGCCGCGTCATCTGTGTGGTCTTCGGTGGCAGCAGCGTAAGCCTCACGAAGAGCGGCAGCTGGGAACCCTTGCGGCGTCTGTGCACTGCGAAGAGCCGAGCGATCTACAGTCTCCAATACTTCGGTGCCGGAGGCTTTCTTGATGGTGTCGTGGATGGCCATGACCGGAACCACTCCAACCCCCACAGCCTGAACCTCAGCGATTACTCGCTCGAACACTTCGGTTGGGGTGAAACAGCGGGCGGCATCGTGAACCAAGACTTCCGAAGCGGCGTGGTTCACCTCAGCAAGTGCCAATGCAACGGATTCCTGACGCGTCTCACCGCCGGCAACAACAGTTAGTTCAACGTGCTCTGGGAGGTGACCCGAAGCCAGACTCAGGAATTCGTCGATGTGACCAGGGGCAGCGGCGATTACAACTTGGGAGAGGTTCTTAGTTGCAGCCACTCGAGCCAGCGAGTGCTCAAGTACGGTGAGCCCAGCAATTTTGACGAGTGCCTTGGGTGCACCAGCACCCAATCGCAATCCTTGGCCAGCGGCCACCAAAATAACCGAGGCAGACATGAGAGTTGTTTAGGCGGAAGCGAGAACTTCGTCTAGAAGTACTCCAGCCTTCTCCTCATCGGTCTTCTTGGCAAGAGCAAGTTCCGAAACCAAAATCTGGCGAGCCTTGGCAAGCATGCGCTTTTCACCAGCGGATAGACCGCGGTCCTGCTCACGGCGCCATAGGTCGCGAACCACTTCGGAAACCTTGATGACGTCACCGGAGGCGAGCTTTTCTAGGTTTGCCTTGTAACGGCGAGACCAGTTGGTTGGTTCTTCAATAAACTCTGCGCGAAGTACGCCGAAAACCTGCTCGACGCCCTTCTTGTCGATCACGTCGCGAACGCCAACCGACTCAACGTTGTCGGCAGGAACCTGGATGATCAGCTGGTTCTTTGCGGTGTCTAGACCGTCTTCTGCGGTAGCCGAACCCTTCTGGGTGACCTCTAGGGTTAGGTAAAGTTTGGTCTCACCGCGCATGGTCTTTTCAGAGACCTCGATGATCTTGGCGGCACCGTGGTGTGGGTAAACGACGGTTTCTCCGACAACAAACTTCATGGAATTGGTATCCCTTCGCAAAACACCAAATTTACCACGAAATGCCAGATAAATAAAGGGTTAGGATAGTACCGAAAAGAGTAATTCTTCGGAAGGTTTCACCGTGGTTCTTCGTAAGTTTGTTGCAGTTGTAGCGGTTTCAGCTGGTCTAGTTCTAGGTACCGCAGGTTGCAGCCTGACCAACAACATCCCAACTCTTCAGGAATATGCCCCTAGCGACGGCGCTCAGGCCTCTTTCGATGGCGTCAAGGCGCTCAACGTGATCTACCTAACCAAGCCTGCTACCGGCGAAGGTGCACTTGAGGTTGGTGCCATCATCGGAACCTTCGTAAACACCACCAACAAGGACGTAACCGTTCGCGTTCAATACACTCAGGACGGCTCAGACGCCACCGACGTAGTGCTAAAGGAAACCGGCACCTTCGAGTTCCTAATCCCAGCCGGAGGCACCAAGGAATTCGGTTACACCGAAGTTTCCGAGATGCAGCCAGTACTTCTCAACGCTAAGGGCGAGGTTCTAAAGCCTGGCGGTCTAGGCGTAATCAACGTTGGCGTTGTTGGAGGCAAGAAGGACGTTCACCTGAGCGTTCCTGCCCTTGATGGCAGCCTTGAGCAGTACAGCGCTCTAGTTCAGAACCTTGGCGTAGCCCAGGGTCACGTAGACGAGTAAATCAAGCCTCGAACTTGTAGCCAAGACCGCGCACAGTGATGATGTGTTCCGGGCGCGCTGGGTCGGCTTCTAGCTTCGAGCGAAGTCGCTTGATGTGTACATCCAAAGTCTTGGTATCGCCAAAGTAGTCGTGGCCCCAAACTCGATCGATAATCTGACCACGAGTTAGAACACGGTTTTTGTTTTCCAGAAGCAGTTCCAAAAGTTCAAATTCCTTGAGTGGCAGTGAGACTTTGGTTCCGTTGACTAGAACCTGGTGGCGTTCGACATCCATGACGATGTTTCCACCGACTAGCGTGCCGTCGTTGGCCCCAACCGGTTCGGAAACTTGCCTGCGGCTCAAAACCTTGTTGATACGTGCAATCAGCTTGCTGGATGAAGCGAGTTTCGTGACGTAGTCGTCGGCGCCGATTTCCAATCCAACAACTTCATCGGTTTCTGAGTCTTTTGCAGTGAGCATGATGATTGGTACGTCAGAAGTCTGGCGAATGATCTTGCAGACCTCGTTGCCACTGATGCCAGGGAGCATTAGGTCGAGAAGAATCAAGTCTGGGTTTGAGTCAGCAAATCTAGCTAAAGCATCGTTACCGTCAACCGCAAAAACTACTTGGTGACCTTCTCGCGGAAGGAGGCTTCCCAAACTGATGCGATACGACTCTTCATCTTCAACGACGAGGATTTTAGCCACGGTTTCCCTTTCGCTTCTGCACCTTTGCTACTTTCTTAGCAACTGTAGGTAACCGCAAGGTGAACGTTGAACCAACACCAGGTTTAGAAAATAACTTCACGTCACCGAAATGACTTAGGGCAGCGTGTTTCACAATGCTCAGGCCCAAACCAGTTCCACCGGTTTCGCGAGAGCGTGATTGGTCGACTCGATAGAAACGCTCGAAAACTCGAGCCTGTTCGTCTTTGTGAATGCCGATACCGGAATCCTTGACGATGATTTTCGCAATACCCTCGTCGACTTCCAAAGAAACGCCAACACGATCGCCCTTGTTTGAGTAGATGATCGCATTTTCCACAAGGTTTTTCACTGCCACCGTCAGCATTTCGGCATCGCCAAATACTTCGACATTGTCCTTGCTGGTTTGGAACATAACCTCTACCTGGTTCTTCTCGGAACGCCAGGTGTTTCGATCAATTGCATCGTAAATGACGGGGACGAGGTTCACTGTGTCGCTCTTGGCAACCACCGGTGAACCCTGGATTTTGGAAAGCTGAATGATGTCTTTGACCAGAGCGCTCAGTCGCTTGTTTTCCTTGGCAACATTTCTTACCAGCTTCGCCATGACCTGAGGTTGGTCCAGGTTACTCTCCATAGCTTCGGCCAAGAGTCCAACCGCACCGATTGGGGTCTTCAGTTCGTGGGAAATATTCGCCATAAAGTCTTTACGCATCTGGTCTAGACGATAGCTTTCGGTTCGATCGTCGATGACGATGAGCACAGTACCTTCGCCGATATCCTTTGCGCGTGCGGAAATGTGCAGCTTGCTGCCTTTGAGGCGCAATGGCAGTTCGGCTTCAAGTGCCTGAATCTCCCCCGAGGTTCGTGCAGCATCTGCAAGTTCATTCAAAGGTTCGTGGATTAGCTTTCGACCTGAAATCAAACCGCTTGCAAGCGCTCCGCCGGTAGCTCTAAGAATGAGATTTGTTTGGTTTAGCAAAATGCCCGCTGGCGCCATTACCTCGAGAAGCTCAGCAGCGCTATCAGAAAGGGATGCGGCTTCCGTGTAACGCTCAAGGACATCTTGGCGAACATACATCGCGATGCCTCCGACAACCGCGGCACCCACCAAGAAACCCATGATGAGTGGTAGCCAGATCTCAGATTGCATGGTTTAAGACTAGGCGAGGACCTTGGTACATAAATACATGTTTCAGTAACGGTTTACCCCGAGTTTTCACTCGGTTAACCTTTGGCTGGCAACTTTGACTCATGCGCGAAGTATTTCAGACTGAATTAAAGGAAGTCCAGCACCGTCTAGTTGAGATGGCAGGCGACGTAACACGCATCATGGAGCAGGCTTCGGCGGCTTTTACGAAGTCAGATGTGACCATGGCAGATCAGGCTTTGGCCTCGGCTGACGCCGTCCACGAGAAAGCATTGCAACTAGACGAACTTGCAATTCGCATTCTGGCCCGCCAGTCGCCGGTGTCTCGTGACCTTCGAATCCTGGTGTCGGCTCTGAGAATAAGTGCATCGCTAGAACGCATGGGCGCTCTAGCCGGACACATCGCACAGATTGCACGATTCCGCTTCCCTGGTTCAGCTATCCCAGCATCACTGCTCCCAACCTTCGAAGAGATGGGAAAGCTGGACATCCAGCTTGGCAAGAAGGTGCAGCAGCTGCTTGAAAACACCGACGTGGACCTCGCCAAGGCGATTCAGGCTGAGGATGGCCGAGTTGATGAACTTCACCGCCACATCTTCGATGTAGTTCTGGGTGACGACTGGAAAGAGAACGCCATGTATACCGTGGACGTTACGCTTGCCAGTCGGTACCACGAACGCTTTGCCGACCACGTGGTCGACATTTCCTCTAAGGTTTCCTACCTGACCACCGGCGCTTGGAATGACCAGGACTAATTAGTTAGTCTTAGGCCATGACTACTCTTAGCCGATCCGGCACAGCACTTCTCGTTATTGACGTTCAGGTTGGGGTCGTGGCCGATGCCTACCAAAGAGATGCGATAGTTTCCCGAATCCAAGGCTTGGTTGATCGTGCCCGCTCGGCATCGGTTCCAGTGGTCTGGGTGCAAGATGACGAACTGGTAAGGAACTCCGAAAATTGGCAACTCGTTCCAGAACTTACTCCCCTAACTGGTGAATCTAGAATCTTCAAAAGTTACCGAAACTCTTTCGAAGCCACCAACCTCGAGGAAGAACTTTCTCGCCTCGAAGCTGGGCACCTGATTATCTGTGGTGCCGAGAGCAACAACTGTGTTCGCTTCACCGCCCAGGGAGCGTTAGACCGCGGCTACGACGTAACTTTCGTCTCGGACGCCCACACCACCACCGGTTTCGAATGGAACGGCATGGTGGTTGACGCGGCACGAGTCATCGACGAACAGAACACTAACTTCTGGGAAATGGAATTACCCGGACGCTCGGTCCGGGCAGTACCATCTGCTGAAGTGAAGTTCTAACTACTTCTTACCCTGCGCAGCAACCGCTGCAGCTCCTGCGGCAGCAGCCTCAGGGTCTAGGTATTCACCACCTGCAACCAGTGGCTTGAAGTTTGCATCCAGCTTGTAGACCAGTGGAATACCGGTTGGAATGTTTAGCTCCGCGATGTCTTCGTCGGAGATTCCGTCCAGGTGCTTCACTAGTGCACGAAGGCTGTTTCCGTGTGCGGTGACCAGAACGGTCTTGCCGCTCTTTAGGGCTGCCGAAATCTCGTTCTGCCAAAGCGGAAGCATGCGCTCTAGAACATCTTTTAGACACTCGGTCTTAGGAATGTTCGAACCAAGTTCTGCGTAGCGCTCGTCGTTGACCTGCGAGTACTGGTTGTCGTCAGCGATCGGTGGAGGTGGCACGTCGAAGCTACGACGCCACACCTGGAACTGCTCGGCACCGAACTCGGCCAAGGTCTGAGCCTTATCCTTACCTTGTAGAGCGCCGTAGTGACGCTCGTTTAGACGCCAGTCACGCTTGACATCGATCCACACGCGCTCGGCAGCGTTTAGTGCGATGTGAGCGGTGTTGATGGCACGGCGAAGCTTCGAGGTGTAAAGCAGGTCTGGCTTGATACCAGACTCAGCTAGCAATTCACCTGCGCGCTTGGCTTCGGCGCGGCCCTGGTCTGAAAGGTCAACATCTACCCAACCGGTGAACAGGTTTTCCTGGTTCCAAACGCTGTTACCGTGGCGTAGCAAAATGAGGGTGTATTCGTGGGACATGCCCTCAAGTTTAGTCTTGATAGGTGGCAGTGAAGAAGCGCATCGGTTCCGTAACTAGAGGAACCACTAATCCGAATCGACTCAGACGAGTCGATCGCTTCATCGCTACCCTGCCCGTTTTGAAGAAACCAAACCCGGTTGTGGTCGACCTCGGCTACGGTGCCTCACCGATCACCGCAATCGAATTGCAGGACCGTCTAACCAAGGTAAATGCAACTGTTCAGGTGGTCGGGGTGGAGATCGAGAAGGACCGCGTTGCCCGAGGCAAAGAAGTAGAACGCCCAGGTCTCACCTTCCTTCTCGGCGGCTTCGAAACCCCTCTTCCAACCGGAATCCAAAGTGCCGATGTGATCAGAGCTTTCAACGTCCTGCGGCAATACAACGAGGACGAGGTGCCAGCCGCATGGGAACTGATGCAGTCAAGGCTCAGCACCGATGGCGTGCTAGTCGAGGGTACCTGCGACGAAATCGGCCGCCTCAGCAGCTGGATAACCATCACCAAAGATGGCCCAAAGGTTTTCACCATCTCGCTACATTTAGGTTCACTTGAAGCCCCAAGCAAGGTAGCCGAAAGGCTTCCCAAGGCCCTGATTCACCACAACGTGCCTGGCGAACGAATTCACTCATTCTTGGAACAGCTTGACCGAGCTTGGGCGAACCACTCCTCACTCTCCACCTTCGGCGCTGTTCAGCGCTGGCTAGCGGTATGTGAGGAAATGGTCGTCGCCGGCTGGCCGATTGTTGTGAACCGCAAACGCTGGCGACTTGGCGAACTTAGCGTCGACTGGGATTCGGTTAGACCGTAGGTAACTCGTCGCGGGCGTCGTCCTCGCTCATGCCTGTGGCACAGAGCAGGTCAACCAATAGCGGACGAAGCAATAGCAGGACCGAAGCCTCACGCAGCTGGTCGGCGATACCGAAACGCTTTGGATCGAGCTGGCGAATCACCTCGAGATAGCCCTCGCGAGCGACAAACAGGAACTCCTCGTTCTCAATACCGTTGGCCAGGCTTTCGGTGGCATCGAAGATCTGCTCGAAGAGGTCGGCAAGGTAAGGTCGCTTCACGCCATCACGAATTAGGAAGTCGACGCGGCGCACAATCACACGAAGATTTCTAGTGGCCAGGTCCATGCCGCGCATGAGTCTCAGCTGAGCGGAAAGTTCGAATCGGTGCTTGCGCAAGAATGGCGAAAGCCTGGCAATTGATACCGCACTATCTAGCGAGAGCCTCCAGTTATCAACTAGCGGCTGAGTGCGTCGAACCTTGGTGAGGATTTCGTCTGCCTTCTTCACATCGACATCGCGCAGCGCGGTTCGCAGCGAGTCAAGCGACTCGAGAAATACCGAGAAGAGTGCCGAAGCATCCTTCTTGGCAAGCCCCTTCGGGTTTCGTGGAATCAGGATGGTGACCAAGAGCGCGATGACACCGGCAACCACGCCGTCCAGGGGACGCTCCCAGATGCCGCCCTTTGGCATCGGAAAGAGCTGGATAAACATCGCTTGGATTCCAACCGTCAGAGCGAAGCTGGCACTCGGGGTGATGAATCTAGCTCCGAGTAGGCAAACCACGAGCGCGAGACCGATCTGCCAAACACCTTGTCCAAATAGCTGGACCAAGATTTCGCTGGTGAATAGTCCGACCACAATCCCGAAACCGGTCTCCAGTACTCGGCGAGGCCTGGCGTCCCTAGTGAAACCGAGCGTGGTTACAGTTACGGTGACCGCCAAGATTGGATTTTGGTGGTCAAGGACAAAGTGGGAAATCGAGTAGGAAACGAGGGCAGCCAGGACGATCTGGATTACCGGAGGAATCGATTCGAGAACGCGACCGACCGAAGCCTTGACGCGGGAACGGAAACTCATCGACGACCACCCATCAGGCTCTTGCGATCAATGGTCACGGTCTTGCCTGCATCCTGTGGAACGATTTCCTCTTGGGCGGCGGAAACGCCTTCTATTTCAAGCTGAGTCGCGAGATCTAGGTTTCGCTTGACCACCGCGAGCGCAATTGCTCCAGCCTCGTAGTGGGTTGCAACTGAAGTAACTCGGCCAACCTCTTGGTCACCATAGGTTACAGGGGTGCCAGGCTTCGGCATCACGTGTGCCGAGCCGTCGAGGTGAAGCAGCACTAACCGGCGTGGTGGGTGACCGAGGTTGTGTACTTTGGCAACGGCCTCCTGCCCGCGGTAGCAGCCCTTGCTCAGGTGCACGGCGGTGGTCAGTAGGTCCAGTTCGTGTGGCAGGGTCTTGTCGTCAACCTCAGCGAGGTCAGGGCGGTGAGCCGCAATGCGAAGCGCGGTTAGAGCTTCGGTTCCTGCCGGTTCTAGAGCGCAGGTTTCCGCTACCGACTCGTAGTAGTCCCAACCTTCTCCGGTTGACTTAGCGTAGCGGTGTCCACCGGGATAGACGTTTGGCCATGGGTCATGCCAGGTGAGGCTTGCTCCGTCGACCGGCTTTCCAAAGCTGCCAAAAACTTGTAATTCGTCATTCAGGGTCAGCTCAACCTTGGTGCGCAACTTCATCTTGCTCAGGTGATCGAACAGGGCACGCGCCGATTGGTTATCAACCAAAAGCGAGGTGGTTTCGCCGTCATCAACAACATGGGCAATTACCTCGATGTGTCCCTGTGGGTTCAGCAGCAGTGTCTCGGCGCTCTCGCCTGGGCGAAGGCCGCGCAGGTTTTGACTGAGCAGTGCGTGCAGCCAGGTCAGGCGATCTTCACCGGTAACTGTAATACGTGACTTATCCAGAGCTACGGCAGAAGTTCCGGCGAGCAGCCCGCGCTGCTCAACGAGAGGGTTGGAGAACGAGGCTGTAGCCAATTAGGCCACTCGCTCCAAACGTGCCGAAGCGTGAGACTTTAGGTCGCCGCCAGGAAGTGCGATGTCCCAAGCCCAGAGCAGAGCACCCTCAACCAGGCCGTACATGCGGGTGGAGTGGCGGTACGTCTTGGCTCCCTCGAAAGCGGTTCCGTGAGCGGAAGCCAACTCGATTCGAGCCTGACGAACCCAACCGTGGTAAAGCTCGGCAACTCCACCTGGGTGAAGTGTTGACACCTCTAGGTTGAAACCTCCGTGCTCGGCACGGAACTGGTCGAAGTCTTCGTGAGTCTTGATGGTGACCTCACCCTTACCTGGAAGCAGGCCAGGTCCGGAATCGAATTCAAAACGAGGACGAGCGATCCGCCAGTAACCGAGTTCGCTAGGAAGTGCGGTGCCGGCTTCGTCGTTTAGTTTTGCCGAAGAGATGTAGGTCAGCACGTCGCCGTCGTGGGCGAATTCAACAACCTGGGAAAACTCGTGCTCAGCACCCTCAAAAGCGATTACGCCGGTACCAGACCATTTGCCAACCAGAAAGGCTAGCGGGGTCAGCTGGGGAGGCAGACCTTCGGGAAGAACGAACAACTACTTCTGGCCCTTGAAGAGCTTGTAGAGAACTAGAACCGAGATACCGGCGATTGCTAGCGTTGCGAGAATCAGAAGTCCGGTGAAGAACATTTCAGCAGTGAAGATCATGACCTTATTTTACCTCTGCGAGACGGTTAGTAGTAGATACAAAGAAGCACTGGCGAGCATCAAGAATGAGCCGCCGGCAACGTAGATGAGTTTGCGAACGAAGCCGTCCACGTCCTCTTTGAAAAGGTGAATCAGCGAGACCACAGCCAGGGAACCGGCCAAGATCGCACCAACCCAAACCAGCGAGTGTTTCGGGTCGAGAAAAATGACAACCAGGGTAGCGATGGCGACGGCTACCCAAATGGATATGATTTCGCTCCAGCCCCGTTTCATACCTTAAACTTACCTCTAAGACCATTAGGAGAGAGATGGCGCAACTTCTTTTGTTGTCGGCACAGCCGACCAACGAAGTTCTGCCCGCCCTGAGTCTGCTTCCCCACAAGGTGAGAACCATCCCTGCCGAGCCAGCCGGATTGGTGAATGCACCTTCTGCCGACCTGATTCTGCTCGATGCCAGAACCGATCTCGGCAATATGAAGTCCCTAGCTCGCATCTTGCAAACCACCGGGATGTCTTCTCCGCTGCTGCTAGTTGTGACCGAAGGTGGTCTGCTTGCTGTCAATGAAGAGTGGGGCGCTACCGACATCATCCTGAACACCGCTGGTCCTGCCGAGGTCGACGCCCGCATCCGCCTCGCAGTGTCTCGCAACAAGCCGAAGGCTCTTTCGTCCTTGGTGGAATCAATCGGCATCCACATCGACGAGTCGACCTATACCGCGAAGCTTCACGGCCAGCCCCTTGACCTAACCTACAAAGAGTTTGAGTTGCTGAAGTTCCTGACCACGCACCCAGGACGCGTGTTCTCGCGCGAGCAACTACTCAGCGAGGTTTGGGGCTACGACTATTTCGGTGGAACCAGAACCGTGGACGTTCACATTCGTCGACTTCGCTTCAAACTAGGCGATCTGGAATCGATGATTGGCACTGTTCGTAACCGTGGATATTCGTTCAATCCGAATCGCTCGGAGCACGAAGAAGAGCCGGTAAGTTACTAACTGGCCTGTTACTGCCCGCTCATAAGTGGCAAACTTGTAACTATGTCTGAAGAAACCATGGCGATTGCTTTGCCCGAGATGGGCGATTTACCAAGCGACCGCTTCCTCGATCGCGAGCTGAGTTGGCTGAAGTTCAACCAGCGCGTGCTTGAGCTTGCTGAAGACGAAACCCTACCGCTTCTAGAGCGCGTGAACTTCGCAGCCATCTTCGGCTCAAACCTCGACGAATTCTTCATGGTTCGCGTTGCCGGTCTAAAGCGTCGTATCGCTACCGGACTTGCAGTTCGTTCGGCTTCAGGAATGGAACCGAGTGAAGTCTTGAGCGCTATCAGCGCCGAAGCTCACAAACTTCAGGATCGTCACGCTGGAATGTTTAAAAATGTCTTGGAACCAGCGCTTCGCGACAAAGGCATCAGTCTAGTTACCTGGACCGATCTAACTGAGATCCAGCAATCTGACCTCAAGGCCTATTTCGATAGCCAGATCTTCCCGGTGCTTACTCCATTGGCGGTTGACCCTGCTCACCCATTCCCTTACATCTCTGGTCTATCTCTAAACCTTGCCGTCGTTCTAAAAAACCCTGGCAGTCTGACCGATAGCTTTGCACGCGTGAAGGTACCACCTTCGCTACCACGTTTCGTGCGCGTACCAGGCACATCGGGTAACACCGTGGTGAAGTACATCCCGCTCGAGCTTTTGATTGGCCAGTTCCTAGGCAAGTTGTTCTCGGGAATGGAAGTTCTGCAGCACCACACCTTCCGCGTTACCCGTAACGAAGACCTCGAGGTTGACGAAGACGAAGGCGAGAACCTTCTGGTTGCGCTGGAGAAAGAACTTCTTCGCCGTCGCTTCGGCCCGCCGGTGCGTCTCGAAGTTGCCGAGACCATCAACCCGCAGGTTTTGGAACTGTTGGTTCGTGAACTAGACATCGACGAAGAAGACGTCTACCGACTACCTGCCCCGCTCGACCTGACCGGCCTGTTTGGCTTGGCCGGAATCAAGCGTCCGGAGCTGCACTACGAACCACACAATGTGGTCACCAACCGCTACCTCCGCAACACCGACGAAGAGAAGGTAAGCGTTTTCCGTGCCATCCGCGAGCGCGACATCCTGCTACACCACCCTTACGAATCGTTCTCAACCAGCGTTCAAGAGTTCCTGGCTCAGGCAGCCGCCGACCCGAAGGTCTTGGCCATCAAGCAGACCCTTTACCGCACCTCTGGTGACTCACCGATCGTCGACGCCCTGATCGATGCGGCAGAAGCCGGCAAGCAGGTTTTGGCCCTGGTAGAAATCAAGGCTCGATTTGACGAACAGAACAACATCACTTGGGCGCGCAAGCTCGAGCAGGCTGGTGTTCACGTGGTTTACGGAATCGTTGGCCTAAAGACCCACTGCAAGCTTTCTCTGGTTATCCGCCAGGAAGGCGATCAACTTCGACGCTACTGCCACATCGGTACCGGTAACTACAACCCAAAGACCGCTCGTTTCTACGAAGACTACGGTTTGCTTTCGGCACGCGACCAGGTAGGCGAAGACCTCACCCGTTTGTTCAACTCGCTTTCCGGATATGCCCCTGAATCTAACTTCCGAACCCTCTTGGTTTCGCCTAATGGAGTTCGCGAAGGTTTGACCGAGCGCATCGAGCGTGAGATCGAACACCACGCAGCTGGACGCCCGGCGCGCATCCAAATCAAGGTGAACTCGCTGGTCGACGAACAGATCATTGACTCTTTATACCGCGCCAGTCGCGCCGGCGTGCCTGTGGATATCTTAGTCAGAGGCATGTGTGCACTGAGGCCTGGCGTTCCAGGTCTTAGCGAAACCATTCGCGTTCGCAGCGTCCTAGGTCGTTACCTCGAGCACTCGCGAGTATTTACCTTCGCAGGTGGCGGAGATCCTGAGGTGTTCATTGGCTCTGCCGACATGATGCACCGAAACCTAGACCGCCGAGTTGAGGCACTGGTTCGAATCGTGCAGCCAGACCACATCAAGGAACTGCAAGACCTATTCGCCCTGGCCATGGGCGAGACCGCAGCCAGCTGGCACCTTCAGTCATCGGGAGAGTGGGAACGTCACCAGTTCGATGCCAGCGGCAAGAAACTAATCGATGTTCAGGATGAACTCATGCGATTCACTGCTAGCCGCAGGGCGACTAGAAACTAAATGGTCGTCTACGCAGCAGGCGCAGTTCTTTGGCGCATTGAAAACAACAAACTTAAGGTGGCTCTGGTCCACCGCGGGCGCTACGACGACTGGGCTTGGGCCAAGGGCAAGGTAGACCCAGGCGAGAGCCTGCCAGAAACCGCGGTCCGTGAGATTCGCGAGGAAACCGGCCTAAAGGTAAAACTAGGTGTTCCACTTGGTATCCAGCGCTACCGCCTACCGAACAAGAACCTCAAAGAGGTTCACTACTGGGCCGCTCAAGTGACCGATAAGGCAATTGAAAACAGCGACTTCGAACCGAACGAAGAGATTTCGCAGGTCGCTTGGTTCACCCCAAACGAAGCCAAGAAGCGCCTGAGTTACAGCCACGACCACGAACAGCTGGACGCACTGCTCGAACTTCACAAGAAGCACAAGCTAGAAACCTTCCCAATAATTTTGCTTCGCCACGGCAAAGCCAAGGCTCGCGAAGACTGGAAGGGAACCGAGGCCACTCGCCCATTGCTCCCTGAAGGAACAGTCCAAGCTAAAGCACTGCCAAAACTGGTCAAGGCGTTCGGAGCCAGACGTGTGTTCACCAGCCCCTGGGCTCGTTGCACGGCAACCATCGCCCCTTATTCACTAGACCCTAAGGCAAAGGTTGAGACCATTGCTGAGTTCACCGAAGCGGCCAATGCCAAGAAGCCTGAGGCTACCAAGTTGGCTCTGGCAACCATTCTTGCCAAGAACAAGGCATCGGTCATCTGCACCCATCGCCCGGTACTACCGACCCTGATTGAACAGCTCGAAACCTTCGCCGGCTCGAAGCTAAAGCCACAGCTCCACCTCGCTGCCCTATTGAAGCCAGCTCAGATGACCGTGGTTCACATGAGCCATGGCAGCAAACTGGAAGTGGTTGCCATCGAACAGCACAGCCCAGTCACGAGCAAGAAGAAGTGAACAGGGCCAGACTCGCGGCAATCGCACTGATCTCGGTTGCTATCTGTTGGGGTGCTGCTTTCGTTCTTATGAAGCCGGCCATCGAACTTCTACCAACCTTCAACTTCCTCGCCGATCGCTTCACCATCGCCGTGATCGCCATGATCGCGGTTCGCCCGAGCGTGCTAAAGAAGTTCAACAAGACAATGTTGAAACAAGGTTTCTACCTGGGTCTCGCACTCGGCCTGGGCTACGTCACTCAGACCATCGGCCTACTGTTCTCAACCGCAGCCATCACAGGTTTCTTCACCGGTCTCTACGTTGCCCTGACCCCGCTTTTGGCTTGGGCAATACTCAAGAATAAGGTTTCAAAAAAGGCACTGGTTGGGGTGTCCCTAGGCACAGTTGGCCTCGGCATACTGTCCATCGGTGATTTCGAATTCGGTTGGGGAGAGATTTCGCTACTTGCCTGCGCTCTTCTGTTCGCACTTCACATCGTTGGCCTCGGTAGTTGGTCATCAAAACACGACACCTACGCGCTCACTATCGTCCAGCTCGCCACCTGTGGCGTCGTCTGCTGGGTCGGTGCCTTTGCATTTGAGGGTGGCGCAATGATGCCTCCAACCGGTGACGTCTGGTTCGCAATCATCTTCTGTGCTCTTCTCGCCACTGCCCTCGCCTTCTTTGTTCAGACCTGGGCACAGAGTTTCCTAGACACCTCCCGAGTGGCCATCATCCTCACCAGCGAAGTGGTCTGGACTGCTGTGATTTCCTACTCCGTTGGTCAAGAAGACCCAACCGTTCCCAGTCTCATCGGTGGAGGCATCATGCTTATGGCGATGTTGATCGTGGAGTGGCCTTCAAAGAATAAAGAACCGGTTCCACTGGAACCGATGGCTCATTAGAAAAACATATCCAGAGATTTCCCTGCCGTTAACCTAAGAAATACTGTCGATTTACCTTGCTTTCTTAGCCTGTGACTGTCACAAAGACAGAAAGGCAAGAATGAACAAGTCATTCATCAAGAGCGCTGCAGTTGCAGCAGCACTCACCATCGCACTTACCGGATGTGCGGCAAACGAGGGAACTGGCAACAGCGACCTAACTGGAACCCTAAATGGTGCCGGAGCATCTTCAATGGGAAGCGCTCAGGAGGCTTGGATTGCCGATTACCAGACCGCTAACACCGGTGTAAACGTAAACTACGACCCGACCGGTTCTGGCGCAGGTCGTGAAGCCTTCTTTGCAGGTGCAGTGAACTTTGCCGGTAGTGACTCGTCGCTGAAGGACGAAGAGTTGGCGATGACCAGCAGCAACTGTGCTCCAAACAGTGGGCTTTTCGAAGTTCCTGTTTACGTTTCGCCAATCGCAGTGATCGTGAACGTCGAGGGCGTTAGTGAAATCAACCTATCCCCAAACACCATTGCCGGAATCTTCAAGGGAACCATCAAGAAGTGGAACGACGCAGCAATCACCGCTGAGAACCCTGGAGTGACTCTTCCAGCAGCAGCAATCACCGCTGTTCACCGCTCGGACGACTCGGGAACTACTAAGAACTTCAGCGACTACCTAAGCAAGACTGCTGGCTCAATCTGGGATGGCGAAGTTAGCGACGTGTTCCCATACCAGACCGGTGAAGGCGCAAAGGGCACTTCAGGTGTTGTTGACGCTGTCAAGAATGGTAAGAACACCATCGGTTACGCAGACGCTTCGAAGGCTGGAGACCTTGCCACCGCCAAACTAAAGGTTGGCGAGAACTGGGTTGCCTATTCGGCAGAAGCAGCAGCAAAGATCGTTGAGGCTTCACCTCGCGTTGATGGCCGCTCGGCCACCGACATGGCGATCAAGCTAGACCGCACCAGCACCACTGCTGGAACTTACCCGCTAGTTCTTCTCAGCTACGCAATCGGTTGCACCGAGTATGCAGATGCTGAAGTTGGAAAGCTCGTGAACAGCTACCTGAGCTACATTGCTTCAGAAGCTGGCCAGGCTAGCGCACAGAAGAACGCCGGCTCAGCACCTCTGAGCGCAGCAGTTCGCGACGAGGCTCTAGCAATTATCAAGAAAATCAAGTAACCCTTCGGTTGGGTGCTGCTCGAGAGGGCAGCACCCAACTCTGGTTTCAAAATTGGAAACTCAATGGAATCTGTAAACAAGAAAACTATTACTAAAGCCGGGGACAGGATCTTCAGATCACTAGCCACCGGTTCCGGCGTTTTAATCTTGATTACGCTTGCAACCGTAAGCGGATTCCTAATTTTGCAGTCAATCCCAGCCTTCACTGGTGCACCTGAGGCAGCTGAGGGTGACCTCCTTGGTTACCTGTTGCCACTAGTTTTTGGAACAATCTACTCTTCTGTTCTTGCCCTGCTTTTTGCCGTACCACTTTCAATCGGCATCGGATTGTTCA
The DNA here is from genome assembly GCA_041158865.1 of Actinomycetota bacterium. Lineage (GTDB taxonomy): Bacteria > Actinomycetota > Actinomycetes > Actinomycetales > Microbacteriaceae > Rhodoluna. The sequence goes on along the minus strand of JBEBAN010000003.1, from coordinate 14,714 downwards.
TCTCCCACTATGCTCCAAGAAAAATTGCACAAGCCCTGGGTTACCTAATTGACCTACTAGCCGCAATTCCTTCAGTCGTTTATGGCCTTTGGGGCATCATGGTTTTGGCACCGGCGGTGCAGCCAATCTACGAGTGGCTAACCATCAACGCAGCCTGGATTCCTGTTTTTGAAGGTCCTGTCTCTGGCACCGGCCGCACTATCTTGACGGTTTCGATCGTCTTGGCAATCATGATCCTGCCGATTATGAGCGCCATCGCACGTGAGATCTTCCTGCAGACCCCAAGACTTCAGCAGGAGGCAGCCCTGGCCCTTGGTGCAACCAAGTGGGAAATGATTCGCCTCTCCGTTCTCCCTTACGCTAAGTCCGGTCTAATCTCGGCGGGAATGCTTGGCCTCGGACGAGCACTAGGTGAAACCATGGCAGTTGCTTTGGTTCTCTCCCCCGCGAACGTCATAAATTTCAACCTGCTCACCTCAACCAACTCGACCACGATTGCCGCGAACATCGCTTTGAATTTCCCTGAAGCATCTGGGTTGAACGTCAATCTGCTAATTGCGTCGGGTCTGGTTCTGTTTGGAATCACTTTGGTGGTCAACGTAGTGGCCCGTCGAATCGCAACCGGGGGTAAGAAGTAATGCTGGCACGTAAAGTCAAAAACTCCATTGTGACCGTCCTGGTTTATGCGACATTCGGTCTGGCTCTAATCCCATTGATCTCGCTAATCTGGACCACCGTTAGTTCAGGCCTTGCCCGTTTTGATGGAACATTCTTCAACTCGTCGATGCGTAACGTGATTGGCGAAGGAGGCGGCGCCCTTCACGCGATTATCGGCACCCTTGAGGTCACTGCTTTGGCGACTCTAATCTCGGTACCAGTTGGTCTTCTAACCGCAATTTACCTGGTGGAGTATGGCAAGGGAAAGCTCGCCAAGGCGGTTACTTTCCTCGTGGATGTCATGACCGGTATTCCATCTATTGTTGCTGGGCTTTTTGCTTTCGCTCTGTTCTCCCTGATCTTCGGCCCTGCGGTCCGCATGGGATTTGCGGGTTCGGTGGCTCTTAGCGTCCTGATGATCCCCGTTGTGGTTCGTTCGGGTGAAGAAATGCTTCGACTAGTGCCGGATGAACTTCGCGAGGCAGCATTCGCACTTGGTGTCCCGAAGTGGAGAACCATCATCAAGGTCGTTATCCCAACCGCAATCACCGGACTTATCACCGGGATCATGCTTTCGATCGCGCGTGTTATCGGTGAAACTGCTCCGCTACTAATTGTTGCTGGATTCACCCAGAGCATGAACTACAACCCATTCGATGACCGAATGATGACCCTTCCGGTATTCGTTTACTACAGTTACAGCAGCCAAGGTGCCGATGCACAGGCTTACATCGACCGCGCCTGGGCTGGCGCACTCACACTCATCGTGATCGTGATGGTGCTCAATCTCGGAGCCCGTGCTATCGCGGCAATCTTCTCAAAGAAAACAAGGAGCAACCACTAATGGCAAAGCGTATTTCGATCGAAAACGTAAACGTCTTCTACAACAAGTTCTTGGCTGTTGAAGATGTGTCGCTGGAAATTGAACCATTCGAGGTGACTGCATTCATTGGCCCATCTGGTTGTGGTAAGTCAACCCTGCTCCGCACCATCAACCGCATGCATGAGGTAATTCCGGGTGCGCGTGTTGAAGGGAAGATCCTCATGGACGGCCAGGACCTCTACAGCGATGGAACCGACCCGGTGGAAGTTCGCAGCCAGATCGGAATGGTGTTCCAGCGACCGAATCCATTCCCAACCATGTCGATTCGCGAGAACGTCCTGGCTGGTTACCGCTTGAATGCGAAGAAGTTTAGCAAGGCCGAAGCAGACGACCTAGTTGAAGAGTCGCTTCGCCATGCCAATCTATGGAACGAAGTTCGAGACCGCCTAGACAAGCCAGGTGGTGGGCTCTCGGGAGGACAGCAGCAGCGCCTATGCATCGCTCGCGCAATTGCCGTAAAGCCGGACGTGCTCTTGATGGACGAACCGACCTCCGCTCTGGACCCAATCTCGACTCTGGCAATCGAAGACCTGATTGATGAACTGCGCAAGGATTACACGATTGTGATTGTCACTCACAACATGCAGCAGGCTTCGCGCATTTCCGACAAAACTGCGTTCTTCAACATCGCTGGCACCGGTGAACCAGGCAAGCTAATCGAGTTCGATGCTACTGACAAGATTTTCACAAACCCTAGCCAAAAGAACACCGAAGATTACATCTCCGGTCGCTTCGGCTAAATCTGGCAGAACTCTTCGATGCGGTCCTTCGGACCGGCAACAATTAGCAGGTCGCCTTCGTTCAAAACGGTTGCTGGCGTTGCTGCCACATAAGGCGCACCAACCTTTCCGCTGGCAACCACGATGATGCCGTATTCGCGACGCAAACCGAGCTGGTCCAGAGATTTACCAACGAAAGCGCCTGCGGTCTTGGTCTTGGCCATTACGAAGCCTTCGTCGATTTCAACATAGTCAAGCTGGTCTCCACCAACCATGTGAGCCACGCGCTTACCCATGTCCTTGTCTGGGTAGATGACGTGCTGAACACCAATCTGTTCCAGGATGCGCCCGTGCGCTTCGGAGCTGGCCTTGGCCCAAACCTGCTTCACGCCGATCTGAATTAGTAGCGATGCTGCCAAGATGCTGGTCTCAAGGCTGGAACCGATTGCAACCACGGCTGCGTCGAAGTCGGCGACACCGAGGTCGCGAAGCGCCTCTTCATTTGTTGGGTCTGCCTGAACCACGTGGGTGAGGTAGTTCGAAAATTCCTGAACGCGCTCTTCAACCGAGTCGATACCTAGCACTTCGCGATCGAGGCTGACTAGTTCACGAGCCAGAGCACCACCAAAACGACCGAGGCCGATCACCACGACGGTCGAGGCAGAGTCTCCACCCTTTACTTTCAAACGCTTAGCCAATTAGGGGCCTTTCTTTAGGTAAACGATACGACAAAGTCTTAGTGCGTTGAGCCAGCGCCGTCGCCACCAAGACGAGCCCGATTCGACCGACGAACATCAGAGCCATCAGCACATATTTCGCTCCATCCGGCAATGACGCGGTGATTCCCGTGGAAAGGCCACAGGTACCAAAGGCTGAGATGACCTCAAACAGGATTTTGTCAGTCTGCAGATCGGTCATCATTTCCAGAAGAATAACGCCAATCAAGACCACAGCGACACCGAGAGATGCCAAAGCGACCGCAGTGCGCTGGACCGATACACCGAGTCGACGCGTACCAACATTCACGCGGTCATCACCACGAATCTCGGCAATAACCATGTAAATCAAAACGGCGAATGTTGTAATTCTTAAACCACCAGAAGTGCCGGCGCTTCCGCCACCGATGAACATCAGAATTTCAGAACCCAACAACGATTCACGCGTTAGCTGGCTGTAATCAACTGCGTTGAAGCCCGCATTTCGGCTCATCACGGAAGACACGAATGCATTGACAACTTTGTCCACCGAATTCAATTGACCAAGCGTCCCAGGGTTGTTCCACTCTAGGAAAGCGAAATACACGGTGCCAATCAGCAGCAGCGCCGCAGAGAAGGTCAGAGTGATCCTTGCGGTCAGCGAAAATCGAATACCAAGCTCGGTTTCCCGAAAAGTTGCGAGTCTAAATCGACGGATCACTCGACGAGTCAACTCAATGAGAACTGGGAAACCCAAACCACCGACGACGACCACAAACGAGATTGCCAATAGAACCAGCGGATCAGAAACAAACCGGACCAGACCGCCTTCGTAAATGCTAAATCCGGCGTTGTTGAAGGCAGAAATACCGTGGAAGAATCCATGCCAAAGAGCGCTGCCCCAATCTTCCCCGTATGTGAAACGGAACTGGAACGTCAAAATCGCGGTCAGGCTGAGCTCAATCGCTGCAGAAATTTGAAATACACGAATCAGTAGGCGTCCAAAGTCATCGAGACCAAGTGCCTGCTGCTCTTCGGTGCTGGTCAGCTTGGTTTTGAACGAGACCTTGTGAGTTAAAACCATGCCTAGTAGCGAGCCCATGGCCATGATTCCAAAGCCACCGACCTTGATGAGAGCCAGAACCACGATCTGCCCGAAAACACTCCAGTGAGTTGCTGTGTCCACAACCGTCAAACCGGTCAGCGAAAGTGCCGAAACAGAGGTAAAAGCGGCCGTCAAAAGGTCAGTGGAACCAGGTTTTACCGAGGCAATCGGAAGTAACAAAAGTGCAGTGCCGATTAGGTTACCGACGATAAAGCCGAGCACCACAATTTGACTAGCAGAAAGCCCCCGACGCACATTATTCACCGGACCATTCTCGCAGGTAATTGACCTTCGAAACAGCGGCCTCTACCAGACCTCTTTGAAAGCCAAATTGGTCGTTTTGGTGAACATTTAGACCAGTAGTATAGGAGAAGTATTCGTATTTGCGAATGTCAAATAAATTCCATCTTCGGGGTTAACTCAATGAACAAACATGTGGCAAAACTTTCTGCGTTGAAAAGCTCTGTTTTCAAAGGCATTTCTACAGTCCTTGCGGCCCTTCTTGCTCTTTCAGGCTTAACCATTGGCGCGACTCCGGCTCACGCTCTATCGGTTGATGCATCTGCTGCATCCTTCAACTTCAACGCCAACAGCGGCGGTAACTCAACATTGATCAGCGGAGCAAACAACAAAACCAGCGGCTCCATTGTCAAGTTCTCCAATGTCACCGGAACATCAATTCCCGGTGTGAGCATCGACGCTGTCGTTACCGCAACTTTGGTTAGCTCAACTATCAGCGTTTACGACAGCCCAGGAAGCGCAAGCGGTAATGCAGACTATTTCCAAGTAGATACCGGTATCACTGGAACTAACAGCTACTCCCAATTCAAATTTGATTTCTACGAAGGCGGAACCTACACCGGAGTCAACACCGGTATCCCAATTGTTTTGCGTAATGTCAGTGTTACTTCACTCGACCTTGATGGTCTTTCCAACTGTCAGTTCACCGACTTCACGGCGTTCCAGAGCCACGTGCTGAGTAGCTCTACTTATCTTCAAGTTAAGACGAATGCCAACGATCCAAACGTACCTGTTGGTGTCACTCGCTTTTTGGCAACCCGATGCACCAACAACGATGGAAACATCGTGGAAGATGCCGTACAGGTGCAGTACGACAGCGTTACCTCTTTCACCGTGAAATTCGGAAGTAACGTCGCCGCCACGACCAACTATTTTGCGATTGCCTTCAAGCCGCTTTCAGCCCTTTACCCAAGTGCGACTACGACCTCGACGGCCAACCCAAGCAACCAGCCTCCTACCAGCTCGAACACTACCGTTTATGCCACATCAGGTGCTGCGCAAATTTTGCAGCTTGCTGACTTTGGAAACTTCGCTGACCCAGACAACAACCCTTTTGTAAAGGTAAAGATCGCCACTCTTCCTACAGCTGGAACTTTAGAAAAGTTCGTGAACGGAAGCTGGGTTGCTGTTGCGCTCAACGACGAAATCACGGTTGCAGATATCACCAACGGAAACCTTCGTTATACCGGCTCGACTGATAACTCACTGCAATTCAAGGTTTCTGATGGCACCGCGTATTCCACTAGTGCTTACACAATGGACCTGCTCATGGCATCACAGCCACAGACTATTAACTTCACGAACCCTGGCACCAAGACCCCGACAGATCCCTCGTTTGCTTCTGGTGCAACGGCAACATCTGGTTTGACCGTCACCCTCACCTCACTCACCCCGGGTGTTTGTACGGTGTCTGGTCTAAACATCGTTCCAGTGGCGGCCGGCCAGTGCACCATCGTGGCAACTCAGACTGGTAACCGTTCATACAGCGAAGCCGCTCCGGTGACCCAGAGTTTCCCGATTTCTACCCTGACGGCTCAGACCATCACCGCGCCTAGCCCTGGTGACCAGACCTGGAGTGGCTCCTCGTTCACCATCAACAGAACCCCAACCGCAACTTCAGGCTTAACGGTAACTATGACGTCGCTTAGCCCAAGCGTGTGCACTGTGAGCGGTCAGGTAATAACCATCGTCGGTCCAGGTAACTGTACGATTCGAAACACTCAAGCTGGAAATGGCACCTACGCACCTGCCCCGCAAGTTGAATACACATTCAATGTGGGAACTCAGGCAGCCAGTTACACCATCACTTACGACGGCAACACCTCAACCGGTGGAACCGTTCCAGCAGTTACCACTGGAAACGGATCGGTCAGCTTGCGCACCAACAGCGGAACGCTAGTGAAGACCGGCTACACCTTTGGTGGTTGGAACACTCAGGCCGACGGCCAGGGAACCCACTACGCAACCGGAGCAAGCTTCAACCTAGCCGCTGACGTCACTCTTTACGCAGAGTGGACGTTGAACAGCTACACCGTTACCTATAACGGCAATAACAGCACTTCGGGAAGCGTTCCTGCCGTAACTACAGGCAACGGATCGGTCACCCTACGCGGCAACACCGGCACCCTAGTGAAGACTGGTTACACGCTCACCGGCTGGAACACCAACAGCGCCGGAACCGGAGCACACTTCGACCTAGCCGATGATTACACCCTAAGTGCGGATGTGACCCTCTACGCAGAGTGGACCCTAAACACCTACACCATCACCTACGACGGCAACACTTCAACCGGTGGAACCGTGCCATCTGTAACCACTGGAAACGGATCGGTCAGCATACGCACCAACAGTGGAACTCTAGTGAAGACCGGCTACACCTTCAATGGTTGGAACACCCAAGCGAACGGCCAGGGAACCCACTACGCAGTTGGAGCCACCTACAACCTATCCGCTGACGTAACCCTTTACGCCGAGTGGTTGGCAAATGCTGCCAGCTACACCATCACGTTTGATGGCAACGGATTCTCTGGTGGAGCAGTCCCAGCAGTAATTACGGGTTCAGGCAACAAGACTCTTAGAACCAACTCTGGAGCGCTCGTTCTAACCAACTACACCTTCAAGGGTTGGAACACTCAAGCTAACGGACAGGGAACCCACTACGCAGTTGGTGCCACCTACAACCTAACCGCTGACGTAACCCTATATGCAGAGTGGGAGCTAACCCCGCAGGTTATTTATAACGGCAACGGAGCCACGGGTGGTTCAGCCCCTGGCAACGTAACTCAGGGAAACTCAATCACCGTAGACCCGAACACCGGAAACCTAATTCGTGCAGGCTACCGCTTCCTAGGTTGGAACACCGCAGCCAATGGCTCCGGAACCTCATACGAAGGTGGAGAAACCCCAACTCTCCCCGTTGGAACCGTGCTCTATGCAATGTGGGAACGTGTAACTCCACTAGCTTCGACCGGTGCTGAAGTAGGACTTGAGCTCCAGGTCGGAGCAGGCCTGCTCGGCCTAGGCATGTTCCTAGTAGCCATTCGCTCTGGTCGCCGTCGCAGCCACTAGGCCCTATTCTCCCCGCCCTCTTGTGTTCGGGTAGAATGGTCAAAGCGCTTCTAGCGCTGGCGGGCCTCTAGCTCAGTTGGTTAGAGCAACGGACTTTTAATCCGTGGGTCGTCGGTTCGATCCCGACGGGGCCTACACAAGAATCCTTCTCATTCCGAGGAGGATTTTGTGTTTTTGAGCGACACCTGTTGTTGAAGGTAAATCACAATCACAACTGCCGAGATGTAAAGGGACTGGCTAGAAGCGACCACGCGCTCCCAAACACCTACTGTTGTCGCAGTCGGATCGGTCCACGTGCTCAGGAACCAGAGAGCTAGGGCAGTTTGAAGCACCGTACCAATAATTGATGCTGCTGGTTTGATCAGCCAAGGTGCATCATTTCGGAAACGCATCGCGAGGATTGGCCAACCGGCCGAGAGCACGAAGGAGGCGATAGCGAAAACTCGGTGCATCAGCGAATAGCCAATCAACGGCGTTGGAAAGATGGTCAGCCCGTAGGTGCAAATTGCCGAGAGGAAAAGCGCCACGCGGCCGGGCAAAGCCAAAGTTCGGGCATAGATCGACGCGATGAGCGTCAGGGTTCCACCAAAAACAAAAAATGAAGCCATTATCCAGTTCACTGGAGACTCATTCGCAGCTAGGTCACTGATGGTTTGTTTCACGGGATCGTAACCGGGCCACAGAGAGCCAGCAATCACCCAGCCAAGCACCGATTGAATTGGGCCGATAATGGCCGCCACAAATGCAGGTTTACCGATTGACTTCATGAATTGAGCCTACGTTTCTCGACCCAATTCTTGAAATCTTTCTGCATCCCTTTTTGTTATAGAGATAAGAGAGGTGTCGATTTTGGACTTGAACGGTAAACGAATCTTGGTTGTTGGAGCGACCGGCGCATTCGGCTGTTCGCTCACTAATTTGCTCCAGACGGAGGGCGCATCGGTGTTCGGCACCGCATCGTCCCAGGAATCTTCCAGCCGATTAGCTGCGAACCTTCCGATGCGATTGATTCTCGATCTTGAAAATCTAGCCTCCATCAATGCAGTAGCAGAATACTTGGCGGCTGGGGTTGAACATCTAGATGGCGTGATCCTCGCTTCCGGCCTCGTTGCTTTTGGAGACTTCGCAAACACACCTCAGTCGGTGTCTGAGAGACTCATGAAAGTGAACTTCTCCGGCCAGGTTGAACTGGTTCGGAGGCTACTGCCACTTCTTCAGAATTCATCCCAACTTGGAAATTCACCGTTTGTGGTTTCGTTCAGCGGTGTCATTTCCGAGTCACCGATGGCTGGCCTTGCTTCGTATTCAGCCAGTAAGACGGCCTTACATGGTTTTGTCAGTTCTGCTTCCAAAGAACTTCGCAGACAGGGGATTTCGTGGATTGATGCCCGACCTGGTCACACCGAGTCGGGCCTGGCCGGTCGAGCGATTTTTGGAACTGCACCCAACTTCGGTGCCGGGTTGTCCGTGGAATCAGTTTGCAGACGTGTGGTTTCGGCCATCATCAATGGTGAAAAAGACCTACCTAGTAGTAGTTTCAAGTCATAGGAGAGAAATGAACGAGTTCGAACTAATCAAGCTTTGGAATCAGAATCGAAACCAGTTGGTGCTGGCTCAGCTAGCTCCGACCGGTTTATTGATCACAACATCGGTCTTGGTTCCTGCCATTAGGGAAGCCGGCACCTTCACGGTTCTAGGAGTGTTGGGGATTCTCTTAGCGTCAGGAATTCTTGGTGCTCTTGCCGAGTTCCAGGCTGCGCACGAAGCGCAAGCTGTTGCGGAAGATTTGGCCAGCCTGGGTACCGGTTCAGCTGTTGCCAAACGAATTGCTAGAACAGCGAAGTGGCTACACGTTGCCAAGTACCTAACTCCAGCGATTTTTGTAGGGATTTTCATTGCGCTGACTTTGGCATTGGTCGGCTTCTCATGGAACTAAGAAAACCACTCTTCTGGGTATACCTCCTACTTTCCATTACTGGCTTGGTTACAGCTTGGGTTTACAACTACCTAGCCGTAAGTGCGGGCCAAGACTACGGTTCGGCTTGGACGGCGACAGCTGTCGATCTTGTGCTTACCTACGACCTCGGGATTGTGGCGATTGCCGGGGCTATCTTCATGATTGTTGAAGGGCGCCGTATTGGATTGAAGAGGGTGTGGCTGTTGCTGCTGCTATCGGGGATCACGGCCATGGCTTTTGTTTTCCCTTTATTTCTGGCACTTCGCGAGCGAAAGTTGACTAAATAAATGCCGAAGTCTTACCAGCTGATCGCTACCAGACGTCTCGACCTCTATTGCCTAACGGCTGAGGAGCTCGAGAGCAAAGACTTGTCTGGGCGTTCGTTTGAGAATCCACATGGCGTCTACTCGGGCGAAGACCTACCTCGAACCAACCGCCTTGCAGATGTTCAGGCCAACCCTGAAAACATTAAGTGGTACTACCGAATGATTGTCGACCGCGAGAGAAACGTTGCCGTTGGTTCGGTCTCGTTCCACGCAGCACCGGATGAGCGCGGAATGGTTGAGATTGGCATTGGCGTTGCGGCTCCTGAACGCGGAAACGGATTTGCCAGTGAAGCGTTGACTGGAATGTGGGACTGGGCTGCTACCCAACCGGATGTGAAGTTCCTCCGTTATACGGTTAGCCCAGACAATCTCGAGTCGATTGCGATCATTCGAAACTTCGGCTTCCCACAGGTTGGCGAGCAAGATGACCCGGAAGATGGTCTAGAACTTATCTTCGAAGCATCCGTCGAACACTATAAAGACTGGCTGTAATGGCTAAACCTGTTTACGTATTTCTACATGGTTACGGGTCCAACGAGGACGACCTGCCCGGCCTGGTTGATTACCTGCCGAAGCTTGGGTTTGTTTCGCCTCGCGCTCCCCTAACCCTGCAGTCTGGCAGTTACGCCTGGGCGCCGATTACTGTGCCTGGGAATCCAACACCTCAGCCCGTTGAGGCTGCCACAGCGGAACTTTGGGACTGGATTGATGCGAATGTGCCGGCTGGCTCCATGATCATTCCAATCGGCTTTTCACAGGGCGGAATGATGGCTACCCAGTTGTTGCGGACCCGTCCCGAGAGAGTGCTGGCGACAGTTGTTCTATCTGGATTCACTTTGGGGCAACCTCAACCTGCCGACTCGGCATTGATTGCAGAATTGCCTCCCCTGATTTATTGCTACGGACTGGACGACTCGGTGATATCCCAGGATGCCGTGGTTCGCACCACCGAGTGGGTGAAAACTCACACCACGGCAACCGTGAAGAGTTATTACCGCCTTGGCCACTCGGTCGATGGTCGGGTTATGGACGACGTCGCCGAGTTTCTTTCGAAGGTTTTATAGGTGACGCTCGTCCACGCCGTTGTAGACGGAGAGTGGACGGATTAGGGCGTTGGCTGCTGCCTGTTCCATGATGTGAGCGGTCCAACCCGTGATACGCGCGGCTACGAATAGCGGCGTGAAGGTCAGAGTGTCGAATCCCATCATGTGGTACGCAGGACCTGAAGGGTAGTCGAGGTTTGGGAGGATTCCCTTGCGCTCGGTCATAGCCTTCTCAAGACCTTCATAAAGCTCGGCAATGTCTGGGCGGTTGTAGTACTCAACCAGCTTCAGCATCGCTGCACGCATGGTTGGAACACGAGAGTCACCCTTCTTATAGACGCGGTGGCCGAAGCCCATGATCTTGCGTTTCTCGGCAAGAGCCTTGTCGAGCCATGCCTCTGCACGTGCCTCGGCGTCTGGACCGAAACCAATTTCGTTGAAGATGTGAAGCACGGCCTCGTTGGCTCCACCGTGAAGAGCGCCCTTTAGAGCACCAATGGCACCGGTGACTGCCGAGTAGAGGTCTGAGGTGGTCGAGGTGATTACGCGGGCGGTGAAGGTCGATGCGTTGAAGGAGTGCTCTGCGTAGAGCACAAGCGAGATGCGGAAGGCATCTACTACGACTGCGTCTGGAATCTCACCGAAGGTCATCCAGAGGAAGTTTTCCGAGAAGTCGAGATCTTCGCGAGGAGCGATTAGCTCCTGGCCACGACGACGACGCTGGTCATAGGCGACAACCGCTGGAAGCTTCGCGAACAGAAGCATCGACTTCTTCAAGTTAGCCGCTGGGCTTGGGTCTTCGGTGGTGGCGTCCTGGGTTCCCATCACGCTGACCGCGGTGCGAACGACGTCCATTGGGTGGCAGGTCAGTGGCAGTTCGTCGATGACTCGCTTGATGCTTGGGGATAATTCGCGGTTCGCGCGTTCCATCTTTACAAAGCCGGCTAGTTCGTCCTTGGTTGGAAGCTCACCCTTCCAAAGAAGCCAAGCGACCTCTTCGAACGACTTCTGAGCCGCTAGCTCCTGTACTGGGTAGCCACGGTAGAGAAGCGAGTTGCTCTCAGGGTTTACCTTGGAGATAGCGGTGTAGTCAACTGGGACGCCTGCTAGGCCTTTATAAATCTCTGGTGCATCGTTCATGATTCGCTCCTGGATCTTTAGTGCTTGTGGTGGGTGGAAAGATCGAAATTGAACACCCCGGAATCGAAGGTGTTGTAAGCCTCGTAGTCGAGCAGTTCATATAGCTCGGCACGGGTCTGCATGTTCTGAACCTGGTTCGCAAGTGAACCGTCAACCTTCAGCGAGTCGAGACCACGCATCGCTGAACCCATAGCTAGCCGTAGGAGACTCACCGGGTAAATAACGATGTTCATGCCGATGTCGGCGAGCTGCTTCTTGGTAAACAACTCGCTCTTACCGAATTCGGTCATGTTTGCAAGCAGAGGTACGTCCAGCGCGTTACGCATGGCCTCGAACTCGCTGAGGTCTTTCATCGCTTCCGGGAAGATGGCGTCGGCACCTGCGTCGACGAGCATCTTGGCGCGATCGATGGCGACGTCTAGGCCTTCCGCAGCGCGGATGTCGGTACGGGCCATGATGAGTAAGTTAGGGTCGCGGCGTGCTTCTACGGCAGCCTTGATGCGCTTGATGGCGGTGTTGTCATCGACGACACCCTTGCCATCGAGGTGACCGCAACGCTTCGGGTTGATCTGGTCTTCGATGTGAAGGGCAGCAACGCCGGCATCTTCCAGCTCTTGAACGGTACGAGCCACGTTCATCGGCTCACCAAAGCCGGTGTCGGCATCGATCAGCGCAGGAAGATCGGTCATGCGAGAGATTTGGTTACCACGCCCAGCAACTTCGGTGAGCGTGGTAAGTCCGATGTCTGGCAAGCCGAGATCGGCAGCCAGTACAGCACCTGAAATGTAGATGCCGTCGAAACCCTTTTCCTGAATCAGCTTGGCTGACAGTGGGTTGAAGACTCCTGGGAACTGAAGTAGTTCGCCGCTGGCTAGACGCTCGCGAAGGTTCGCGCGCTTCTGAGCTGGAGTGGTTTTTGCGTAAAGCATTAGAACAGACCCTTCGGGCTTGGGGTGCCTTCGAGAAGACCAGGCTTAGCCACTACGGTTAGGCCGGCAATCTCGTCTGCGGTTAGTTCAGGTAGACGCTGAACTAGCGAAAGGAAGCGCTCGATTTCAGCCTCTTCGACGATTCCCTCGGCGAGGTCGCGGAACTTGTCGATGTACTGCTCGCGAGTGAATGGGTGAGCGCCTAGCGGGTGTGCGTCGGCAACCGCTAGTTCGTCCTTGATTAGGCGGCCGTCGTTAAGTTCGATCTCAACGCGACCACCGAAGGCAATCTCGTTCGGGTCGATCGAGTGGTAGCGGCGGGTCCACTCGGCGTCTTCCAGAGTGGTGGTCTTGTGCCATAGCTCAACGGTGTCGGCACGTCCGGCTCGCTCAGGAGCGTACGAGCGAACGTGGTGCCAATCGCCGTCCTGCAGGGCCACGGTGAACATGTAAGGGATCGAGTGGTCCAGGGTTTCACGGCTCGCGGTTGGGTCGTACTTCTGTGGGTCGTTCGCTCCGGAACCAATCACGTAGTGGGTGTGGTGTGAGGTGTGGATTACAACCTTCTTGACGTTCTTCGGGTCGGTGACCTCTGGGTGCTCGCGGTGTAGTTTGCGGGCTAAGTCAATAAGCGCCTGAGCCTGGTACTCGGCCGAGTGCTGCTTGGTGTAGGTGTCTAGGATTCCGCGCTTGGCTTCGCCCTTTTCAGGAAGTGGCACCTGGTAGGAAGCACTCATACCGTCTAGCATCCAAGCGATAAACCCGTCTTCACCTTCGTAGATCGGGGTTGGGCTGGTCTCGCCGCGCATCGCACGGTCTACAGCTTCAACTGCCATCTTGCCGGCGAAGGCTGGGGCGTGAGCCTTCCAGCTCGAGATTTCGCCCTTGCGCGACTGACGGGTTGCGGTGGTGGTGTGCAGTGCCTGACCGATGGCCTGGTAAATGGTTTCGGTTGAGAGACCAAGCATGGTTCCGATGCCGGCAGCGGCCGATGGGCCTAGGTGAGCCACGTGGTCGATCTTGTGCTTGTGTAGACAGATTGCCTTTACGAGGTCAACCTGGATTTCGTAACCGGTGGCGATACCGCGAACCAGTGCGCGTCCGTCCACGCCTACGTGCTGGGCAACAGCCAGGATCGAAGGAATGTTGTCGCCAGGGTGTGAGTACTCGGAAGCTAGGAAGGTGTCGTGGAAGTCGAGCTCACGCACGGCAACGCCGTTTGCCCAAGCAGCCCACTCAGGTGAGGTGCGAACCTCAGGGTCGGTTCCGAAAACGTTGGCACCCTTGCCATTGAATGACTTCGGGTGGCTCAGTGCCTGTGAGCGAGCCGAGACCACTGGCTTGCGGGTCAGAGATGCAACTGCAACCGAGGCGTTGTCGATGATGCGGTTGATGACCATCTCAGTCACTTCAGGAAGAATCTCCACCGGGTCGGTTGCAACTTCAGCGATCTTCCAGGCCAGCTGGTCTTTACGCTCCAGAGTCTCCTCTGACTTGTATGGGCGTACGTGGTGCAACTTCATTGGTGTCCCCTTCTAAGCGACTTCTTTGTTGATTTTTGCTAGCTGTTCGCGCACGGCAGCCGAAACGCGGCTATGCGACTTGTGTAGGTGTACGTGGGTGGCGTGTGCGGCAAGTGCTGCATCGCCAGTGGCAATTGCTTCGACAATCAGTTGGGTTTCGCTGGCGGCTTCCAGCAGGCGAGCCGGGTTCGAGCGAGCGAGCTTACGGACACGAGCCATGTGGGTTCGCACGTTTTTGAGTGTGGCTACCATGTAAGGGTTCTGGATCGCTTCGTCGATGGCGTCATCGAACTTTGCGTTGAGCTCATAGAAAACGTTGGCACCGATCTCGCCACCGAGAATCAGCGACTTCGAGTTTTCGAATTCTT
>JBEBAN010000002.1:0-68473 GCA_041158865.1 Actinomycetota bacterium | reverse complement strand
TAGAGCTCGGCAATTAGTGGAACTGCCTGCTCTTCGAACTCGCGAACCTTCTTTTGCTGGTCGGTTTCGATCTTTTTTGCATTACTCATTGACTTTGAGTTTAGACCCACAAGTCGCGGCTGGGTAAAAGCCATTGCTGCCATATTTCCCCTATCTATGCCCTATCCCACGTACGCTTTTGGCGGTGGTAACTTATAAACAGATGACTTCAGCAAATTATTCCGAATGGCCAGCGCCTGTTTTTAGCGCGCCTCTGAATGCAACGGTTACTCTTCCTGGCTCGAAGTCGCTTACCAACCGTGAGTTTTTACTGGCTGCCTTGGCTACTGAACCAACTGAATTCGCTGGGGCACTGATTTCTCGCGATGCTACTTTGATGCTTGGTGCTCTTTCGGCACTTGGCGCTGAAGTTTCAGGCGCTGACACCACATCTCCAATCATTTCGCCTGCAACCCTGAACGCGGACGCCTCGATCGACTGCGGTTTGGCCGGAACCGTGATGCGCTTCGTGCCACCGCTTTCCACGCTAAACAACGGACGCATTACCTTCGACGGCGACGAGGGAGCCAGAAGGCGCCCGATGGACACCACGATCACCTCGCTTCGTGCTCTGGGCGTCGAGGTTGAGGCTGAAACCCTTTCGCTACCGTTCACGGTTGTCGGAACCGGCTCGGTTGAGGGTGGCGAGCTGACCATCGATGCCTCGTCATCGTCGCAGTTCGTCTCCGGTTTGCTATTGGTTGCTCCGCGTTTCAAGAACGGTCTTACCCTTCGTCACGAAGGTGAACACCTACCGAGCCTTCCTCACATCGAGATGACCCTGGAATGCTTGCGTCAGCGTGGTGTTCAGGTGTCTAACCCTGCACAAACCGTGTGGCGCGTTGAGCCGGGACCAATTGCCGGTGGCTTCAAGCAGATCGAGCCAGACCTTTCAAACGCTGGGCCATTCTTGGCTGCGGCTCTGGTTTGTGGCGGTTCGGTCACCATTCCAGACTGGCCAGCTTCGACCACACAGGTTGGCGATGCGTTTGACGGCATCCTTCAGCAGATGGGCGCTTCGATTGTTCGCGATGACCGTGGCCTGACCATCACAGGAACCGGCGAAATTCACGGAATCGATATCGACCTTTCGATCGGTGGTGAGCTGGCGCAGGTGATTGCTGCGTTGGCCATCCTGGCTGACTCCCCTTCGACCATTCGTGGCATCGGTCACATTCGCGGTCACGAGACCGACCGTTTGGCCGCCATGGCTGCCGAGATCAACCGAATTGGTGGAGACTGTGTTGAAACCGAGGACGGCTGGGTAATCACACCAACGTCTTCTCTACGCGGCGACCTGTGGCGTTCTTACGAGGATCACCGCATGGCCACCGCCGGTGCAATCATCGGACTTCGCGTTCCTGGCCTAAAGGTTGAGAACATCGAAACTACTTCAAAGACCATGCCTGACTTCGCGCGGATGTGGCACGACATGTTGGGTATCAGCGCTTGAGTTGGCTTTACGAGCCAGAGCCAGGCGAGCACGACCTGGACGAAAGCGACGTTCGCATTCGCCCGAACCCTAAGGGAAATAAGCCTCGCACCAAGAACCGCCCAGAGTATAAAAACGCTCCGGTTGGTATGGTCACCGGAGTTGATAAGAGCCGCTATCACGTGCTTCTCGAAGGCGAAGACCGCCTAGTCATGGCGACCATGGGTAAAGAGATTCGCAAGGCTGGAGCGGTCGTTGGTGACCGCGTGGCACTCTCCGGTGACACCTCTGAGACCGTTGGTGCTCTGGCTCGAATCGTTCGCGTTGAAGATCGCACAAGTCTGCTGCGTAGAAGCGCAGATGACTCCGATCAGGTTGAGCGAGTGATCGTTGCCAACGCCGACCAGATGGCGATTGTCATCGCAGCCGCTAACCCTGAACCCCGCACTCGCTTAGTTGACCGCTACCTGGCTGCCGCCTACGATGCAGGCCTCAAGCCAATTCTGGTAATCACCAAGACCGACTTAGCCGACCCAACCGAGTTCCTTTCCAGCTTCTCGGAACTAGACATCCCAGTGGTTCGCACCAGCCAGGACAATCCAAAACTCGATGAACTTCATGCGTTTTTGGCAGGGCACATGACAGTGACCGTGGGTCACTCCGGTGTTGGAAAGTCGACTCTGGTAAACGCGCTGGCTCCGCACGCCGAACGTGCCACTGGCGTGGTCAATGAGGTAACCGGACGTGGTCGTCACACTTCGTCATCGGCTCGTGCCATCGACCTTGGCGACGGCTGGATCATCGACACCCCTGGTGTTCGCTCGTTTGGTCTCGGTCACATCGATCCAGACAACCTACTAAAGAGTTTTGAGGACCTCTGGGAAGTTGCCAAAAACTGCCCACGAGATTGCAGCCACCTTGAGGATTCACCGGACTGCGACCTCGACGACGCCGTCGCTGCTGGAACCCTGAAGGATAACCGTGTCGACTCTTTGCGTCGCCTTCTGGCTTCGCTGGCAGGTTAATCTGGAATCGTGACTTACTCAGACGATCTCAAACTTGCTCTCAAGCTAGCCGATGCTGCCGATGCCATTTCGCTCGCTCGCTACCGCGCACTTGACCTAACCATCGAGACCAAGCCAGATCGCTCCCCTGTCACCGATGCCGACCGAGCCGTGGAACTAGCCGTAAAAGAGATCCTGGCCGCCGAGCGCCCTGAAGATGGCATCGTGGGTGAGGAGTTCGGTAACTCTGGCTCCACCACCCGCAAGTGGATCATTGACCCAATCGATGGAACTGCCAACTACATGCGCGGCGTTCCGGTATGGGCATCTCTAATCGCGCTTTCGATTGATGGTCACGCTGTGGTCTCGGTGGTATCGGCGCCGGCACTGGGACGACGTTGGTGGGCGGCTCCAGGCGTTGCCCAAACCGCAGACATCGACGGCTCGGTTCGCGACCTAAAGGTAAGCGGAATCGCAGACCTTGAGCACGCTTCCTTGAGTTACAACAACCTGCAACTCTGGGACACCCACGGTTACCTTGAGGAATTGATTGCCCTTAGCCGCAAGGTATGGCGCACCCGCGCCTACGGCGACTTCTACAGCTACATGCTGCTGGCAGAAGGCGCTTTGGAGATTGTTGCCGAGCACGACCTCAAGCTCTACGACATCGCCGCCCTAGTGCCAATCGTTGAACAGGCTGGTGGAACCTTCACCGCCATCGACGGACCACTCACTGAAGAATCTTCAAGCGTGCTTGCCACCAATGGCAAATTACATGAAATTTCTATGGCACAGCTTCATAAGTAATTAGACCCAAATCAAGAAGCAACAGAGCAACCATGCGGCTGCAACGATAAAAGTGGCCAGAGATACGCGCAGATGTAATTTGCGAGCCTTTGGATTTGTGGGCTTTCCCTTTGTTAGCTTCCAGAAATCGAAGTGATTAAATGACCAGATCAAGTACATTAACGAGATTGCCGTTGTCACAAGCGCAGTGATGATGAAAGGCGCACCCATCACCTGATAGAGCTCGCGCTGAGATGGAACAGTGAATGCCACACTGACGGAACTCACCATTGCTGCAGCTACTGAAACCACGCATAACCAGAACAGACTTTTGTTTACATCCTTGGTTGAGAATCTTTTTCTGGAAATTTCTTTTCTAAAACCAATAAAGATTGCCCAAAGGATTGCCTGAAGCCCCATTAGAACGTAAGGAAGTCCCCAGCCTCTCATCTAATTTCCGACACTAGTTCTGCGGGAAACCCAGGTTAATTCCACCGTGACTAGGGTCTAGCCACCGGCTGGTGATTGCCTTGCCTCGGGTGAAGAAGTGAACTCCCTCAACGCCGTGTGCCTTGGTGTCGCCGAATGCGGAGTTTTTCCAACCACCGAACGAGTAGTAGGCAACTGGCACTGGAATTGGTACGTTGATGCCGATCATTCCAACCTGGATCTCGTTCTGGAAACGACGAGCGGCGCCGCCGTCATTGGTGAAGATTGCGGTTCCGTTTCCGAAGGCTCCATTGTTGATTAGCTCAACACCTTCTTCGTAAGACTTCACGCGCACAATCGACAGCACTGGGCCGAAGATTTCCTCGGTGTAAACCTTGGACGAAGTTGGAACCTGGTCGATCAGGGTTGGGCCAAGCCAGAAACCGTTTTCGTCACCATCTACCTTGATGCCACGACCGTCAACGACGACCTTGGCGCCATCGTTCTCGGCGATTTCGATGTAGGAGGCGACCTTGTCGCGGTGTTCGCGGGTAACCAGCGGACCCATGTCGCACGAGCGACGACCGTCGCCAACCGTGAGCTTGTTCATGCGCTCCACGATCTTCTCGATCAGTGGGTCGGCAACCGGCTCAACTGCAACGACAACAGAGATTGCCATGCAGCGCTCGCCAGCCGAGCCGAAGCCTGCGTTAATTGCGGAGTCTGCCACTAGATCGAGGTCGGCATCTGGAAGCACGAGCATGTGGTTCTTGGCTCCACCGAGTGCCTGCACGCGCTTGCCGTGTTTGGCGCCTTGCTCATAGACGTACTTGGCGATTGGGGTTGAACCCACAAACGAGATTGCCTGAACGTCTGGGCTCTCGAGAAGGCCATCAACAGAAAGTTTGTCGCCCTGAAGAACGTTAAATACGCCGTCTGGGAGCCCCGCTTCTTTCCAAAGCTTCGCCATCCAAATGGCTGCGCTTGGATCTTTTTCTGAAGGCTTCAAAACTACGGTGTTACCGGCAGCAATTGCCAGAGGGAAGAACCACATAGGAACCATCGCTGGGAAGTTGAATGGGCTGATGATTCCAACCACGCCAAGGGCCTGGCGGGTTGAGTAAACGTCAACTCCAGTCGAAGCGTTCTCTGTGTAGAAACCCTTGAGCAGGTGAGGCATGCCACAGGCAAACTCAACTACTTCCTGACCACGAGTGATTTCGCCCAGTGCGTCGGAGAGAACCTTGCCGTGTTCGGCGGTAATGATTGCAGCCAGTTCATCTTTCTTAGCGTTCAGAAGTTCACGGAACTTGAACAAGATGACCTGCTTGCGAGCCTGAGCCATGTTGTGCCACTCAGGGAATGTAGCAGAGGCAGCTGCGATTGCGAGGTCAATCTCGTTCTGGTCGGCAAGGGCAACCTGCTTGGAAACTACACCCAGAGCTGGGTCATAAACCGGTGCGGTGCGGCCAGACTTCCCAGCAACTTCGGCGCCATTAATCCAGTGTCCGACTACCTGAGTCATTTGTGTTTCTCCTGTAACTACTGCCAGCGGTTGGCGTTGTATTCCGAATTGATTTCGCGAATGGTTCCGGTCTTGGAACGGATCACGATGCTGTGGGTCTTTATGATCGGACCCTTTCGGCGCACTCCTTCAAGTAAACCACCGTCGGTCACACCGGTCGCCACGAAAATGGTGTTGTCACTGGCAACCAGCTCGTCCATTTCGTAAACGTGGTCAAACTTCAAACCGTGCGATTCGCCGCGAGCGCGCTCTTCGTCGTCCTTAGGCCACAGAATGCCCTGCACGATGCCGCCGAGACCCTTTACTGCGCAAGTGGTCACAACTCCCTCCGGAGAGCCTCCAATGCCCACACAGAGGTCAATGCGCGACCCGTAGCGTGCTGCGTGAATACCTCCAGCCACATCGCCGTCCAATAGCAAACGGGTACCTGCCCCAGTGGCACGAATGTCTTCAATGAGTTGCGCGTGACGAGGGCGATCCAAGACCGCAACGATTACGTCGTCGACCGACTTCCCCTTGGCCTTGGCAATCGCACGAATGTTCTCACCAATTGGCTTGCGGATGTCCACTACACCAACGCCCTCAGGCCCGGCTACCAGCTTGTCCATGTAGAAAACCGAGGACGCATCGAGCATGGTTCCCTTGTCGGAAACCGCAATCACGGAAATCGCGTTCTGACGCCCAGCTGCGGTGAGCGAAGTTCCATCAACCGGGTCAACCGCGATGTCGCACTGCGGGCCACGACCGGTTCCAACCTTCTCGCCGTTGAAGAGCATTGGGGCATCGTCTTTTTCGCCCTCACCAATAACGATTTGACCGTCGAACTCTACGGTCGAAAGGAAAGCACGCATGGCATCCACAGCAGCGCCATCGGCAGCGTTTTTGTCGCCCTTGCCAATGAAAGGGGTTGCACGAATCGCAGCCGCCTCAGTGGCGCGAACCAGTTCCATAGCGAGGTTTCGATCTGGATGCAGCGGTGCAACATAGTTCATACCTTGACTCTACCTTTTTGCCCGAAGATTGCGACTCGTAACACTTTGTAACTCAGTATTTGTAGCAAGCAATCCGTCCTAGTCTTTAACCAGAATCCCGAAAGGACCGACCATGGCTATTTACGACAACATCACCCAGGTAGTTGGAAACACTCCTCTGGTACGCATCAACCACATCAACGAAGGCCAGGCCGAGATCCTTGCCAAGCTTGAGTTCTACAACCCAAGCGCATCGGTCAAAGACCGCATCGGTATTGCCATGGTTGACGCAGCAGAACGCAGTGGCGAACTAAAGCCTGGCGGTTCGATTGTTGAGGCAACCTCGGGTAACACCGGTATCGCACTAGCTATGGCTGGAGCCGCTCGCGGCTACAAGGTCATCCTGACCATGCCTGACTCAATGTCCAAGGAGCGTCGCACGCTACTTCGCGCTTACGGAGCAACCCTAGTTCTAACCCCTGCTGCCGAAGGCATGAAGGGTGCAGTAGCCAAGGCCGAGGAAATCGCCGCGACCGAAGGTGCGGTAGCCGTTCGTCAGTTCGCTAACCCAGCCAACCCAGAGATTCACCGCAACACCACCGCCCAGGAAATCTGGCGCGACACAAACGGTGAAGTTGCCGCAATCGTTGCTGGTGTTGGAACCGGTGGAACCATCACCGGTGTTGGTCAGACCCTAAAGAGCCTGAACCCAGACATCAAGGTTTTCGCAGTTGAGCCTGCAGCCAGCCCACTTCTAAACGGCGGCCAGCCAGGCCCTCACCCAATTCAGGGAATCGGCGCCAACTTCGTTCCAGACGTATTAGACACCAACGTCTACGACGAGGTTCTAGACGCCCCTGGTGAAGAAGCAGTTGCCTGGTCTCGTCGCCTTGGTGCAGAAGAGGGCATCCTCGGCGGAATCTCCTCTGGTGCAGCGATCTGGGGAGCAAACCAGATCTCGAAGCGTCCAGAGTTCGCCGGCAAGAAGATCGTCGTGATCATCCCATCGTTCGGCGAGCGCTACCTGTCGACTATCCTTTATAAGGACCTACTCGAAGAGAACTAAGGATGGCAAGTGGCTCGATTCCTCGAAGACATAAAAGCGGGAATTGAGCGGGACCCAGCCGTCAAGAGTGGCTTTGAGCTATTCTTCACTTCCCCTGGTCTCCACGCCGTCTGGAACTACCGCATCGCTAACCTTCTTTGGAAGGCGAAGCTTCGCACAATCTCCAGAATGTTCGCGAATGTAGCCCGCACCCTAACTGGAATTGAAATCCACCCGGGTGCCACCATCGGACGCCGCCTCGTAATCGATCACGGAATGGGCGTCGTAATTGGCGAAACCGCAATCATCGGCGACGACGTGCTTGTCTACCATGGGGTAACCCTCGGCGGAGTAGTCAACAAAGCCGTAAAGCGCCACCCAACCATCGGCAACAACGTAATTCTCGGAGCCAATGCAATCATCCTCGGCAACATCACCGTCGGCGATGGAGCAAAGGTTGGAGCTGGCGCAATCGTGGTGAAGGACCTGCCTGCCGGCAAGGTAGCTGTATCGCCTACCGCGAAAGTTCTCTAACCTACAGCTGAATCCCAACCGCGCTCTGGGAGCGGGCTTTCATCAATATAGACACCTTCGCCCTCGCTAACCAGGCCGATCGGCTTGAAGCCACGCGGTGGCTTTACGCCGGATGGGAAAGTGGCGAGCAAGCTGTGGTCTTCTCCCCCGAACAGAATCCAGTCGAGTGAGTTCAGCTCGAGTCGACCGGCAACGTCGTCGAGCACGGCGCAGTAACCATCAAGTGCTTGCTTGGTGATGGTGAGCTTTACACCACTGGCTCGGGCGATACGGTGAGCGTCTTTGGCAAGCCCGTCTGAGACGTCGAGCATCGAGGTGGCGTCGGTTGCAAGAATCCCGAGCTTGATTGGTGGGTGTGGTCTTCTTTGAACATCCACCCAGTTGTCGTAAGCCGAGATGGCGTCGTGGTTACCGCTCTGAAGCAGGCTGAGCCCGGCTGCTGCCTGGCCTAGTGTCCCTCCGACTGCAAGGATGTCGCCCGGCTTGGCACCGGTTCGAAGGATCGGTTCGCGGCCTTCTAGGTCGCCGTGGGCGGTTACCGCGATGACGATTTGTTCGGATGCTGCGAGGTCTCCGCCTACGATTTCGGTGCCGGGTGCGAGCACATCGAGGGCTGATTGAAGGCCGTCTGCGAACTGTTCAAGCCAGGAGATTTCGGTGCTCTTTGGAACTGCAAGTGCGACCACGAGGGCCGTTGGGTTTGCTCCCATTGCGGCGACATCGGAGATATTGGTGGCAACGGCTTTCCAGCCAAGGTCGTAGGCAGAAGACCATTCGGTCTTGAAGTCGTGCCCTTCGATCATGGTGTCGGTGGTGACCGCGAACTGGTTGTTGGAGGTTCTAACCAGCGCTGCGTCGTCGCCGGAGCCAACGATGGCGTGGTGGCCCTTTTTGAGGCGGGAAACAGTGCGTTTTAGTGCTTCGTTTTCGCCGATACTGGCCAGTGTTTCAGGTTTGGTCACAAACCAAAGGTAGCCTGTTATTGATGAAGTTTCTAAAACTGTCGGTACTTGTTTTGCCACTACTGCTCGCTGGTTGCGCTCCAACCGTGCATCTTTCACCTGCTAAGGAATCAAATGCTTTGGCTTGTGCTGATGTGATGGTCCGTTTGCCGGATGAGGTTGATGGCTTGACTCGCCGCGTTACCGATGCGCAGTCGACTGCAGCTTGGGGCGAGCCGACTGCCGTGATCTTGCGCTGTGGTTTGCCGGAGGCTACCGCTTCGTCCATGCGATGCATTACTCAGGGCGATGTTGATTGGTTGGTTGACGAGACCGAGGCGCCTTCCTACCGATTCATTACGTTTGGTAGAAACCCTGCGACCGAAGTGATCGTAGATTCCAATAAGGCTGTTGGGGTGAACGTGATCGACGCCATTTCAGCAGTGGTGGTTACCCAGCCATCGACCGTGCGCTGCGGTTAGCGTTCTAAAGCAAGCTCGATCAGCTCTGTGATCAGGTCCTTGTAGTCGATTCCCGAAGCTTTCCAAACCAGTGGGAACATCGACACCGGCGTGAAGCCAGGCATGGTGTTTACCTCGTTCACAAGGAATCCGTCTTTCGTGAGGAAGAAGTCCACGCGGGCTAGTCCTTCGCAACCAAGAGCGTTGAAAGCCTTAGCCGATAGGTCCTGCATTTCCTTTAGCTGGTCTGTTGGAAGTTCGGTTGGAATCTTGAGATCAACAGCACCGGTGTCAAGATACTTGGCTTCGAAGTCGTAGAACTCACGACCGGTGACCACAATTTCGCCGGCAAGGCTTACTCGCGGAGCTGAGCCGTTTCGTCCTTGGAGAACTGCGCACTCAACTTCGCGGCCGTCGATGCCGTGCTCGACTACCAGTTTGTTGTCTTGCTCGAAGGCGTCTTTGACGGCCTTCTCGAACTCACGCATTTCCTTGACCTTGGAAACGCCAACTGACGATCCGGCACGGGCTGGCTTGACGAACAGTGGAAGGCCACCAAGCGCCTCAACTTCTTTGAGTTTGGCTTCCTTGTTCTGTTCCCACTCATGTTTGCGGATCACCACGTGAGGGGTTACCGGAACACCGGCTGCTACGAATAGCGCCTTAGTAAATTCCTTGTCCATGCCGGCTGCTGAGGCGAGGACGCCATTGCCAACGTAGGGCATCCCGATTAGTTCGAAGAAACCCTGAATCGTGCCGTCTTCACCGTAGGGGCCGTGAAGCACTGGGAAGACCACGTCGATGTCACCGAGGCTGTGACTAACGCCTGAAGGGTCGGTGTAGCGAAGTTCCTTGGTACCGGCGGCTGGCCACTGGATGGTTTGGCCTTCGAAGTTCACCTCAGGAAGTTCGTTTGGGTTTAGGGTCCACTTCAGCGGGTTGTCTTCCGCAGGAACGAAGACGCCACCTCGGGTGATGCCAACTGGAACCACTTCAAACTTGTCGCGGTCGATTGCGCCTAGCACGCCACCGGCGGTGACGCACGAGATCGAGTGCTCGCTCGAGCGACCACCAAAGACTAGCGCTACTCTGAGTTTCTTATTCACTGGTTGGCTCGTCAGACTCGTGGGTAAGCGCTGGAGCAATGTCCTTAGGCTCCATGCGGCCTTCCATTACGGCAAGCACCTGCTCAACGATAGGCATGCGAACACCCTTTTCTTCGGCAAGCTTTAGCACCGGGGCAACGCTGGCTAGACCTTCGGCGGTTTGGCTTAGGCGCTTGGTCACTTCGCGAAGGGTGTAGCCCTTGCCGAGCATTTCACCAGCCTTGTGGTTACGGCTGAGTGGAGACTCGGAAGTTGCAATTAGGTCGCCGAGGCCAGCAAGACCAACCATGGTCTTTTTCTTGGCTCCGTGAGCCTTTGCGAAACGTGAGATTTCTGCAAGACCGCGGGTCATGATCGAGGCCTTGGTGTTTTCGCCGTAGCCAACACCGTTGACGATACCGATTGCAACGGCGATGAGGTTCTTGAGGATTCCACCAAACTCGGTGCCGATTACGTCTTTATTGGTAAAGGTGGTGAAGTAGGCGTTGCTGGCGGCGCTCGCCACTGCTCCAGCGGCCTCAGGATTGGTGCTGGCAGCTACCGAAGCGGTTGGCTGGCACTGAGCGATTTCGAGGCTCAGGTTCGGGCCGGAAACTACCACTACGCGGTCTTCAGATACGTTTAGAACCTCTTTGATGACCTCGCTCATACGAAGACCAGTTTCCCGCTCAACGCCCTTCATGAGGCTCACTAGGACGGCGTTCTCTGGAATCGCGCCTCCCCAGTCGGCAAGGTTCGCACGCAGAGTCTGCGAAGGAACGGCTAGGTAGACCTGCTCGGCTCCGGCCATTGCCTCGGCGGCGTTGTCGGTTGCTAGAAGGTCTTTCGGTAGGCGGATACCAGGTAGGTAGTCACCGTTACGGTGCTGGGTGTTGATTTCTTCGACTACATCTTCGCGACGAGCCCAGATGACCACCTGGTTGCCGGCATCGGCGAGAATCTTGGCGAAGGTGGTACCCCAAGAACCGGCACCCATAACTGCTACTTTTGGCATTACTTTTTATCCTTCTTGTGTTCCTTGTTGAAGTTTCCAAATTGACTCTGGCCGTGTTCGGCAGGGTCATAGAGTTTGGCTGGAGCCTTGGCATCACGCAGGAATTCAACCTGCTTGGTGATGGCCTTCATGACCACTGCTGTTGCTTCTTTGAGCTCCTCGGTCGAGAGTTTGCGTCCGCGATATTTGTCGAGATTGATCTCGTCGCCGATGTGAATGCGGACCTTGTGCCAAGGCTTCGGCTTGAGGTCCTTGGTATAGGTCGGAAGTACTACCTCACTACCCCACTGTCCAACTGCAAAGATTGGGACGCCCGCTTCAATGGCCATACGAACCGAGCCAGTCTTGCCACGCATTGGCCAACCGTTTGGTTCACGCGTTAATGTGCCCTCTGGGAAGATCGTGATCACGTGACCGGCTTCCAGAAACTTGTAGGCAGCTTCCATCGGCTCTACATTCCGACGGCCACCTCGGTAAACCGGAACCTGCCCAGCAGCAATCAGAATTGGGCCAAGTACGGGAACCTTGAACAGGCCGCCCTTGGCTAGGAAGTGTGGTCCGCGTTTGATGCCGAAATAGGTTCCGTAGGCAACCGCTAGTGGATCTAGGTGCGTGACGTGGTTGAAGCAGAGGATGTAGGCGCCGTCCTTTGGGAGCTTCTCTTTCCCGGTGACTTCGACGCGGAAAAGAATGCGAACGAGCGGTCCGAGGATATTGGCTACGAGACGCATTGCCAGTGGACGGTCGGCTTCGACCACCTTTGGCATTTTGAATTCGACGTCTTTAGCCATGAGGCTACTCGCTGTACTCGAAGTCTGCGCCGAGGGTCTTTAGTTTGTCTAGGAAGTGCTCATAGCCGCGCGAAATCAGCTGAACGTTGGTAACGTTCGAAACCCCTTCAGCCGCGAGCGCTGCAACCATGTGACTGAAACCACCACGAAGGTCTGGAACGCGAATGTCGGCGCCGGTTAGCTTGGCTGGGCCGTTGATGACAGCCGAGTGGTAGAAGTTACGCTGACCAAAGCGGCAAGGGTTTCCACCGAGGCATTCTCGATAGATCTGAATCTGTGCGCCCATCTGAACCAGGGCGTCGGTGAAACCGAAACGGTTTTCGTAAACGGTCTCGTGAACGATTGAAAGACCCTTGGCCTGGGTTAGTGCAACTACGAGTGGCTGCTGCCAGTCGGTCATGAAGCCCGGGTGGACATCGGTCTCGATTACTACTGGGTTTAGCTCTCCACCAGGGTGGTAGAAGCGAATGCCGTCGTCCTCGATTTCGAACGCGCCACCTACCTTGCGGAACACGTTTAGGAAGGTCATCATCTCTTCCTGCTGCGCTCCGCCAACGAAAATGTCTCCCTTGGTGGCAAGTGCCGCGGCAGCCCAGCTGGCGGCCTCGTTGCGGTCAAAAAGAGCGCGGTGGGTGTAACCCTGCATGCTCTTGACGCCTTCGATGCGAATCACGCGGTCGGTGTCAACCGAGATGATTGCGCCCATCTTCTGAAGGATGGCGATCAGGTCAATGATTTCAGGCTCGATGGCAGCGCCAGAAAGTTCGGTAAGCCCTTCCGCACGAGTAGCGGTGAGCAGAACCTGCTCGGTCGCGCCAACGCTTGGGTAAGGGAGGCTGATCTTGGTTCCCTTGAGACCGTTTGGAGCGCTCAGACGAATTCCGTTTGGCTGCTTCTCG
This sequence comes from Actinomycetota bacterium, assembly GCA_041158865.1. Taxonomy (GTDB): domain Bacteria; phylum Actinomycetota; class Actinomycetes; order Actinomycetales; family Microbacteriaceae; genus Rhodoluna. The sequence continues at coordinate 55,516 of JBEBAN010000002.1, read as the reverse complement.
ATTACAGCACCGAATTCGCGAAGAACGTCTAGGTGGAAGTCGATCGGACGGTCGCCGATGTGGCAGCCACCTAGGTCAGGAATGAATGCCTCACCAAGCTGGTGAAGTAGCGGACCACAGAAAAGGATTGGGATACGCGATGAACCCGCGTGAGCGTCGATGTCGACCATGCGAGCCGACTTCACGTTGCTCGGGTCCATAGACATTACGCCGCCATCGGAGAAGTCGATCTTCACGCCGTGGACGCCGAGCAGACCCTTGACTACGTCGACGTCGCTGATGTGAGGTACGTCCTTGAGAACGCTTGGGGTGTCGCCTAGTAGCGCTGCCACCATGGCCTTGGTGACCAGGTTCTTCGCACCCTTGAGTTCGATGCGTCCCTTTAGTGGCTTACCACCGCGTACCGTGATCTGGCTCATTAGGCTCCTTTGACCGGCAGGGTCTTAGGACGCCAAGGCTCGCGGCGAGCCTCAAAGTCACTAATCGACTGCTCATCTCGAAGGGTCAGACCGATGTCGTCCAAGCCTTCTAGTAGACGCCACCTAGTGTATTCGTCAATGTCGAACTTTACGGTTAGGCTGCCGATGCTGACCTCGCGGTTCACCAGGTCAACCTTGGCCTCCACGCCTGGGTTAGCCTCGATGGCCTGCCAGAGCTGTTCGATTTCATCGTCCGAAATAACACCGGTGACCAGACCCTGCTTACCCGAGTTGCCGCGGAAGATGTCGCCAAACTTCGACGAGAAGACGGCCTTGAATCCGTAGTCGCGCAGCGCCCAAACGGCGTGCTCACGGCTCGAACCGGTACCGAAGTCTGGGCCGGCGATCAGCACCGAACCGGCAGCATAGGCTGGCTGGTTCAGTACGAAGTCCGAGTCGCTGCGCCATGAGGCGAATAGTGCGTCGTCGTAGCCGGTCTTGGTGATGCGCTTTAGGTAGACCGCTGGGATGATCTGGTCGGTGTCAACGTTACTGCGGCGAAGTGGCACCGCAACACCTGAATAAATTTCAAACTTTTCCATTAGTTGGCCTCCAAGTCGGCAGGGCTGGAAAGGGTACCGCGCACTGCGGTGGCAGCAGCAACCAGAGGCGAAACCAGGTGGGTTCTGGCACCCTTACCCTGGCGACCTTCGAAGTTACGGTTCGAGGTTGAAGCCGAACGCTCCCCCGAGGCCAGCTGGTCTGGGTTCATACCGAGACACATCGAGCACCCAGCGAAACGCCACTCGGCTCCGAAGTCTTTGAAGATCTGGTCAAGCCCTTCGCGTTCCGCCTCAAGGCGAACCTTGGCTGAACCTGGGACGACCATGAAACGGATGTGGTCTGCCTTCTTGCGACCCTTGACCACGGCAGCGGCGGCACGAAGGTCTTCGATGCGGCTGTTGGTGCAGGAACCGAGGAAAACGGTGTCAACCTTGATTTCCTTCATCGGGGTGCCGGCCTCAAGACCCATGTACTCGAGAGCACGCTGGGCAGCGGTGCGCTCGTTCGGGTCGTCAAAGCTTTCAGGGCTTGGCACTCGGTCAAGCAGTGATACACCCTGAGCCGGGTTGGTCCCCCAGGTAACGAATGGGTCTAGGGTGTCTGCGTCTAGGAATACTTCGGCGTCAAAGGTTGCGCCCTCATCAGTTGCCAGGGTCTTCCAGTAGGCAACCGCGGCGTCCCAATCTTCGCCTTCAGGGGCGTGAGCACGACCCTTTAGGTAGGCGAAGGTGGTTTCATCCGGCGCAACCATTCCTGCACGAGCACCGGCTTCGATAGACATGTTGCAGATGGTCATGCGAGCTTCCATGGAAAGCGCACGAATTGCCGAACCGCGGTATTCAAGAACGTAACCCTGGCCGCCACCTGTTCCGATCTTGGCGATCACGGCAAGGATGATGTCCTTGGCAGTAACGCCCGGGCGCAATGTGCCCTCAACGTTGATGGCCATGGTCTTGAAAGCCTTTAGGGGCAGGGTCTGGGTGGCTAGAACGTGCTCAACCTCAGAGGTTCCGATACCGAAAGCTAGAGCACCGAAAGCGCCATGGGTGGAAGTGTGGGAGTCGCCACAGACCACGGTAAGACCTGGCATGGTAAGCCCCAGCTGCGGGCCAACCACGTGGACGATCCCCTGCTCCACATCGCCGAGCGAGTGAATACGCACACCAAACTCGGCAGCGTTCTTGCGAAGCGCCTCGATCTGGGTGCGGCTGGTCACATCGGCAATCGGCTTGTCGATGTCCCAGGTTGGGGTGTTGTGGTCTTCGGTGGCAATAGTGAGATCTGGGCGGCGAACCGGACGTCCGGCCATGCGTAGTCCGTCGAAAGCCTGTGGGCTGGTTACCTCGTGTAGCAGGTGTAGGTCAATGTAGAGCAGGTCTGGCGCACCATCGGTGCCTTTGACGACCAGGTGGTCTCTCCAAACCTTTTCGGCCAAGGTAAGTGGCTTCACAAACATCAACACCTTACGAATACTGGGGGAACCTCAAGTTTACCCAACAGGCAGTAGTCTGGCGGGGTGGATGCAACACAGCTTTCGGCTTTACAAAAACGCACTGTTCGAGTTTTGGCTTTTGGACAGGTGCTTTCTGGCTTTGGTCTGGGGTCGACTCTTTCTATCGGAGCCCTTTTGGCTGCGGATCTTTCGGGTACCGAGACCTGGTCTGGCGCGGCGGCAACCTTCTCAACTTTGGGCGCTGCATTTTCAGCCATTCCCCTGGCCAGAGTGGCAAACAAACTAGGACGACGAATCTCGCTGGCAATCGGCGCATTCATCGCCATCAGCGGAGCACTGCTTGTGATTACGGCAGCCAACACTCGAATCTTCCCGTTATTGCTATTGGCGCTCTTCTTGATGGGGGCAGGTTCAGCGGTAGGTCTTCAGGCTCGCTTCGCAGCAACCGACCTGCCAGATACCGGCAGAACCGGTCGCGACCTGGCACTGGTGGTTTGGGCAACCACGGTTGGAGCCGTAATCGGCCCGAACCTGTTCGGACCTGGTGAAGTCATTGGGCACTGGCTGGGCATGCCAACCATGACCGGCCCATTCGCCATCACGATCGTGGCTCAAATGTTGGCTTCTTCGGTTTTCTTCTTCGGACTGAGGCCAGATCCACTGAAGGTCGCTCAGGAACTGACCAATAAAAGCGCCCTCAAGCCGAAGGCTTCGATTGCCACCGCATTCAAAATTCTGCGCGCCTACCCAAAGGCTGCCTATGCGGTTTCAACCATCGCCCTAGCCCACATGGTCATGGTTTCGGTGATGTCGATGACTCCGGTTCACATGAAGCACGACGGCGCCGATCTCGTCCTAGTTGGGTTTGTAATTTCGCTCCACATCGCCGGAATGTATGCGTTTTCCCCAATCTTTGGAATCCTCGCCGACAAGTTGGGACAGATTCAAACCGTACTCATCGGTCAGGTGATTTACATCGCAGCTCTGGTGGTTGCAGCTACCTCTGGCCACAGCCACCAGCAGATCACCCTAGGGCTTTTCCTACTGGGCTTGGGTTGGAGTGCGTCCACGGTTTCGGGTGCAGCGCTCCTTACCGCCACACTCCCGCCTGCCGACAAGGTTGGCGTTCAGGGCGTCAGCGACTCGAGTATGCAATTTGCCGGAGCATTTGGTGGCGGCATCGCCGGCACCATTCTGGCCGCGGTTGCCTTCTCAGGCCTCAACTATGTGGCGCTGATTCCGGTAAGTATCGTGATCATCACCAGCGGAATCACCCTGCTTAGAAAGCAGTAACTAGCCCTTGATATAAGGCTGACCGGATGCGGCTGGTGGTCGAACCTTGCCGGCGAATCCCGCAACTGCAACCAAGGTCACCAGGTAAGGGACCATGGTGATGAAGTCGGTTGGAATACCAGGGTTTACCGAGTTAGCCCAGACACGCAGGATGATCGCAAAGCCGAAGAGCAGCGCGGCTGCCGAAACATAGAACGGCTGCCAGCGGCCAAGGATCACCACGGCCAGTGCGATAAATCCGAGACCACCAGACATCTCACGCCCGAAAGCACCCACGTTTCCAATGGTCAGAGCCGCACCACCGAGACCGGCGATGGCTCCACCGATGGTTACCCACCAGAAGCGAGTGCGTCCAACGTTGATGCCAACGGTGTCGGCAGCGGTTGGGTGCTCACCTACGGCACGGGCTCGAAGACCCAGCTTGGTGCGGAACAGTACGAACCAAACCAGCGGAACCAAGATGTAGGTCAGGTAGACCGTAATGCGAGTGGTGAACATTGCAGGGCCAATGATCGGAATCTGCGACAGCACTGGAATCGCAACGATGTCGAATGTGCCAGGGAAGTTAACTTCTTCACCGGCATCGGCAAGCCACTGCGAGTAGAGGAAGTTGGTGACACCGATTACAAGCACGTTGATCAGCACACCGATGATGATCTGATCAACCAGGTAGGTAATCGCCAGCGACGCCAATGCCATCGAGAGAATTGCGGCAGCAACCATCGCTGCAATTAAACCAATCCAGAGGTTGTGCGTAATCGTTCCAACCACTGCGGCCATGAAGGCACCGGTCAGTAGCTGACCCTCAATACCGATGTTTACCACACCAACGCGCTCGGACATCAAACCACCGAGAGCGCCAAGAATGATTGGCACAGCCAGAACGACTGCCGAACCGAAAATAAAGGCGACCGGAACCGTGTTACCCGAAGCCAACCAACCGAGTAGCCCGGTAGCACCGAGAAGCCCAAGCACGAGCGACAGCCACTGCGGAGTCTTCTTCTTCATGAAGGTAAGCGCTGCCGACACGGCTGCAATGAGCATCATCACAATGCCTAGGCCAACGTTGAGAGCCGATGCCGAAATTACAAAGTTTGGTAGCTGCACGAAATCGGTCTTGCTCGCAAGTTCGAACGAAACATCACCGGATGGCCCGGTTACACCGAACACGAATGTGACCAGCAGCGAGAAGAACGCGTAGACGATAGGGGTCTTCCAACTTGGAGCCACCTCTACCTGCGAGAACATACCTGGGGTAACTTTTGTCTTAGCCATTACTGTTCCTTAGGGCTAGGTAGACGGAAGATCGCTCGGATCAGTGGCGGTGCGGCAATGAAGAGCACGATAAGCGCTTCGATGATGCCGAGCACCTCAGGTGAAACACCGGTGATCTGCATGGTTGCAGAACCTGCCTTGAAGGCGCCAAACACGAGACCTGCAATAACCACGCCTCTGGCCTTCGAACCGCCCAGCAAGGCGACCGTGATGGCGTCAAAACCGATGTTGGCGTGAATACTCGAGGTAAGACCGGAAGTCTCGCCTAGCCCCTGGTTGGCTGCTGCCAAGCCGATGAAAGCAGCCGATGCGGCCATTGCCCACACGTAGGTGCGGTTTACGTTGATACCTGAAGCCTTGGCTGCGTTGGCGTTGAAGCCAACCATGCGGAAACGGTAACCGATGGTCGAACGCTCCATTAGCCACCAGTACACAACCGCCGCAGCAATCGCTAGCAGGATTCCGATGTTGATCTTGAACTCTTCACCGAGCAGTCTCGGGAATTGAGCGGTAAGCGCGGGTGCGTCAGACTTTGGGTTTCCGGGCCCATCGGTTTCAAGCAAAAGACTTGGGGTGCGAAGGAAGTAGGTGAACAGGTCAACCGCGATGTAGTTCATCATGATGGTCACGATTACCTCGTGAGCACCGGTCTTGGCCTTCAGGAAGCCAACCAGTCCACCGGTCAAACCGGAAAGTACAACAGCGACGATTAGCGCAACAACCATGTGCAGACCGTAAGGCAATTCCATGCGAGTCGAAACCCAGGTGGCGCCGAGCAGACCCATGACCAGCTGGCCGGTTCCACCCACGTTGAATAGGCCAACTCGGAAACCGAGAGCGACACCTAGACCGGCCATGATCAGCGGAGCCGAGAGGCGAAGGGTTTCGGTGATCGGGCGGAACATGTCAACCGAATCGGTGGCCTCGAAGTTGAAAATCGCACCCTTGAACAGCGCCGCGTAGCCGTCCCAGATGGTCTGGAAAGCGATCTGGAAAGTGTAGCCAGGAGCCGAGAAGAAGTACTCGTAGGAAGCCACGACGTCTTCATTGAAAACTGCCATGAAGATCGAACCGATTACGAAACCTAGGACGACCGAGAGGAAGACACGCATCGGGCTGGCCGACATAATGTCTTTGATGATTTGGTTGGTCTTACTCATGCTGCGATACCTGCCATCATCTTGCCCAGCTTCTCTCGGCTGGTTCCGGCGTCTACAATTCCAACGATCTTGCCGCGATACATAACCGCGATACGGTCTGCCAGCGCCAGCACTTCATCGAGTTCCGTAGAGATCAGGATTACCGCACGACCGGCGTCACGCTCGGCGACGATCTGCTCATGGATGAACTCAATCGAACCAACGTCAACACCACGGGTTGGCTGAGCCGCAATCAGCAGCTTGCATTCACGGCTCAGCTCACGGGCAACTACCACCTTCTGCTGGTTACCGCCGGAAAGTTTGCCAGCCAGGGTGTTCTTGGACTGCGTACGAACGTCGAAGCGCTTAATTAGGTCATCGGCTAGTTCGTCGCGCTTTATGAAATCGATGTTAATTCCCTTGGCATAAGGAGCCGTAAAGGAACCGTTGAGCATGAAGTTTTCGGCAATCGAGAACTGCGAAACGAGTCCGTCTTTCTTTCGGTCTTCTGGTACGTAAGCGATACCCGCTTCGAGGCGCTTGCGAACCGACTTGCCGCCGAGGTCACTGCCCGCAAGGGTCACCGAACCACTGCCCTTGATCGCACTTCGCAGACCAAGCAGGGCTTCCGCCAGCTCGGTCTGTCCGTTGCCCTGGACTCCAGCGATGGCAAGAACTTCGCCAGCACGTACTTCAAACGAAATGTTGTCTACTGCGCGCTGCTGACGGTCGTCAAGAACCGAAAGGTTTTCAACTGTGATCACTGCTTGGCCTAGGCTCTGTTTCTTCTTATCGACCTTCAGGTCCACCTCGCGACCAACCATGAGCGACGCCAACTTCTCAGCCGAGTCGGAGGGCTTTGCCTCTCCAACCACGGCGCCCTGACGAATCACGGTGATCTTGTCGGCAACCTCTTGAACCTCACGAAGTTTGTGAGTGATGAAAATAATCGACGTTCCGGTCTGTGCCAGCTGACGCATGATTGCCATCAGTTCGTCGGTCTCTTGCGGGGTGAGCACCGCAGTTGGTTCGTCGAGAACCAAAACCTTGGCGTTTCGAGTGAGAGCCTTGATGATCTCCACACGCTGCTGAACGCCAACCGGAAGGTCTTGGACGAGCGCGTCTGGATCTACATTGAAACCGAAGCGGTCGGAGATTTCGCGAACGCGAACTCTTGCTTCGTCGAGGTTGAGAGCACCGATTCCGTTTACCGGTTCGTTTCCAAGGACGACGTTTTCGGCCACAGTGAACACAGGGATCAGCATGAAGTGTTGGTGAACCATACCGATACCGGCAGCCATGGCATCGCCAGGGCCGGTGAACTTCTGGACCTGGTCATCAAGCAGAATTTCACCTTCGTCTGCGGTGTATAGACCGTAGAGAACGTTCATGAGAGTGGACTTACCGGCACCGTTCTCGCCGAGCAAACTACGAATCTCGCCAGACTGAACCACAAGACTTATCTTGTCGTTGGCAACCAACGAACCGAAGCGTTTGGTGATGCCACGCAACTCAAGCTTCATTGCTTCAAACTCCTAAGCAGGCCTATTAGGCCCTTATACAAAATCTAACCGAAACTTTGCCTCAAAAATGCCGAAAGCCGCCGAGAATTTCTCCCCGGCGGCCCTCGATTTCAGGAATTACTGAAGTGGGTTAATGGTTCCCGCGATGATTCCTTCTTCTAGCTTCTTTAGGCCAGCCTTGGTCTCAGCCGAGATCTTGCTGTCAAAAGCACCGAAGTCAGAAAGTGCGGTTCCACCGTTCTTTAGGTTTCCTAGGTAGTCAGCGATCTCACCCTTGTCCACTGCCGACAGCTTGATGATGTCGTAAACAGCGTTGGTCATGCGCTTCTCAACCGAGGTTAGAACCATGTCAGCGTACTGTGGCGAGGTAACAGCGATGTTCTTGTCAACACCGATCATTACACCGTTTACACCGGCTTCCTTGATGGCTTCCGAAACAGCACCGAACTGGTCACCAGCAACTGGAAGGATAACGTCAGCGCCACCCTTTACCTGGTTTGCTGCGATGGTCTTCGATACACCGCTGTTTGGGGTGAAGTCACCCATGAAGTCACCAGTCTTCTTAACTGGGTCCCAACCTAGAACCTTAACTGCGGTTCCGGTTTCCTTTTCCCATGCCTTAGCACCGTAGTAGAAACCATCCATGAATGCGGTAACTGCATCGATCTGCATACCACCGTAGGTACCAACTACCTTGGTGGTCGAGTAAGCAGCAGCTAGGTAACCAGCTAGGTAGCTCGACTCAGCCATTGCGTAGTTAACAGCCTTTAGGTTGGCGTTGCCTTCCGACCAGCCGTCGATGGTGACGAACTTCATGTCTGGGTTAGCCTTAGCAGCCTCGTTTACAGGAGCTACTAGGTTGAAACCGACAGCGAAGATAACGTCGCACTTCTCGGTAACCATAGCCTGTAGGTTTGGAGCGAAGTCTTCCGAGCTGTTCGACTCAGCGTCAGCGATCTTTACGCCTAGCTCAGTCTTCGACTTCTTTAGACCGTCCATTACAGACTCGTTGAATGACTTGTCGTTCCAGCTTCCCTCATCGGAAACAGCGCAAGCCTTGTAGTCAAGCGATGGTACAACCTTGGCAGGTGCACAACCAGCCAGGATGAAGGTGGCAACTGTTGCCAGTGCAGCAGCCTTCAGAGTGTTACGTGAAATCTTGTTCACTTAATTACTTCCTTCTTACGTAGCAGGAGACGCTGTTGTCGCCTGTCCTCTTACAGACTAGCCCCGTAATTGTTCGTAACTAGGCGCAACACCGATATCCGGCAATGAATTAACCAGAGCGTTACAAAGGACATTGTTTGATAATAAAAAAACTCCCTCCCGAGATAATTCATCGGGAGGGAGATTCGTGACCCCAGCGGGATTTGAACCCGCGCTACCGCCGTGAGAGGGCGGCGTCCTAGGCCGCTAAACGATGGGGCCGTTTAGTCAACCTTTCGATTATGCCACAGAGTTGGGTCTGCTCGCCAATACTTTTAGAGACTTCGGTGCAATCGAAACTGTCATCGGCAACATCCCAGCAGGCTCTCCATCCGCATAGACCGGGACACCAGAAGAAATCAGGGTTACCTCGGTTGCCCGCACAATCTCAACAGCTGGGTGAGAAACATGCTCGCCGGTGAAAACCTTTGGGAAAACCTTGACTAGCTCTGGCTTTGAAATCTTATGGACGATGAATAGATCCAGAAGCCCGTCGTCAACAGTTGCTTCCGGCGCCACAAACATGCCACCGCCATAGGACGGCCCGTTAGCCACAGCACAGAGCATGCCCTCGATCTCGCGATCTTTGCCGTTTACCTTGGCTCGATACTTCAGCGCGTTGAAACTTACCAACTCTAAAAGCATCGCCACGGTGTAGCGCGATGGCCCTTTCGGGAACTTCATTCGATTAGCCCGACGATTGACGATTGCATCAAACCCGGCCGAAGCCGAATTGAAGAAATAAAAGCGACGGGTCTCGGTAATGCCCAGCCCCAAATCGACTTGGCGTGGGCTGCCCAATGAACCTACTGCCAATTCCGCTGCAGCCTTAGCGTCATCAATCGGAACCCCGAGCGCCAGCGCCGCATCATTTCCGGTACCGCAAGGCATAAGCGCCAGCGGAACCCCTGTGCCACCGCAGATGTTCACGCCCAAGTGCATCATGCCGTCGCCGCCGGCAACCGCGAGCGCGTCCAGCTTTCCAGCGGCGATGGCCTTGCGCCCGTTGCTCTCAGCCTCAACCCAATCACGTCCGGTTAGGTCTACCACAGTGACACCTAGCGCCTGAAGCTCTGAAACGTAAGCGGCTCCGAGTGCGGCGCCCTTACCCTTACCCGAGGTTGGGTTGAGAATCACGCCAAAGGTGGTCAATTTGCCAGCCTCGAGATTCGAGCAAGCAGAACCCAAGAGACCAGGGAGCCGGCGGCCACCACGATGACCGGGTTCACACCTAAACCGGCGGCGACGGCCAAGCCAACCGATAAGCCAAGACCAGCGATGATGTTTCCAAGTGTTCTCGCGCTGGCAACCCTCGAGAGTTTTATGAGGCGAGCAGTAGCCAATGGATCATGCGAAATCTGAACAATTTCACTCGAAGCCTGATGAATGTCATGCCCTGCGCCGAACGCGATTGCAACATCGGCCTCGGCGAGCGCTTCGGAGTCATAACGGCGATCACCGATGACCAGCAACCCAGCTCCGGCACCGCGTCGTTCCTTGACCCAGTCGGCTTTGCGAGTGGAAAGCACCTCGGCTGCGTAATCGCTGAGACCCAACTCGTTAGTTACCTTCTCCACTACTGCAGTGGCATCGCCAGAAAGAATCGTGATCGGGTGCTTGGCACTGATCGAAACAATGGACGGCATCGCGGTCTCACGAATACGGTCAGGGAACTCGATGTAGCCAACCAGCAATTCGTCCAAGGATACGAACACGATGCTCTTCATGTCCGAATAGGCGGAAGAGACCATGAATAGGTCGTATGGGTTCATGTTCACACCGGTGACATTCACCATTCCGGCGTTACCCACCCGAACCAACGAGCCGTCGAATGTTGCCGAGACGCCAAGCCCAGGTAGTGGGGCAATGTCTTGAACCTGCGGAAGCTCAAGACCCCTTCTGGCAGCTTCCTCGATAATCAAGTGGCCAAGCTCGTGACTGGTGCCCAACTCAACCGCAGCCGCGAGCGCGAGAAGTTCGTCTTCGCTGCCGATCGAGGTGTTCCTAGCCAGGTGGATCTTGCCAACCTTGCTATACCCTTCGGTCAGAACTCCGGTCTTGATAAAAACAACGTGGGTCAGCTTTGAAAGCTTCTCAAAGGCCACACGCGTGTGAACCACGAATCCGAGTGCCCTTGACTTCAATGAGGTTGCAGTCTGCGCGAGTGGCAGCGTAAAGGAAATCACTGAGAGTTGTGCACTGAGCAGAACACCAGCGCCGATAGAAACCGAATTCACATAATCGCCAATTAGAACCATGTGTAAACCGGCAACTATGAGTGCCGCTGCCATGGCGGCAATCGTCAAGGTTGATGAAGAAATCCGAGCAAGGCGGCTAAATCTACCTTCTGTGTCGTGCTCCAACTCCTGCGATTCGTCTAGAACTCGCACCAGCAAGTTTTCACGAACCGCTGCCACGCGAATGGTCAACGCCGAACTCTCCGCAGACTTGTCCGCAATGTTGAGACTTCCTGCCAACACCCAGTCGCCTGGCCCCTTGAGGATGCCAGTTTCCCCAGTGATTTCGAACTGGTCAACGCGCGAGTGACCTTGGATCACATACCCATCACAAGGAATCACATTTCCGGGTCTAACCAAGACGACCTGGCCAACTTCTAGCTCAGCCGAGGTTACGTGATCAATTTCCATCCCGTCAATCACCGACGCATTCGCTGGCACTAATTGTGAAAGTTGCTTGCGCTTGGAATTAACAAAACGGACCTGGCGAACAACCAGTAGGCCGCTTGTGGCAACCATCAAGGTCATGGCAACCGGCTGCCAGAAATTTGCAGGATTCTGCTCGATGACCACCACGCCATAAGTCATAACCAGCGCAACCAAAGAAAGTAAAGATTGTGGCCAGCGGTTGGCACCGAACGAGGTGAACCACAACGGATAGGTTGCTAGCAGCCCAACACCCAAAACTATGAAGTCATAAAGAACATCTACAGACGCCAAACTGCCAAACATCACGGCGAGCAAATACCCAAGTGCCAGCGTGGCAATCAGGGCGGCGCTGAGCCAGAGTTTGGAAGAGTTTTTCATAGGTAAACCAAATTCTACGCAGGGTTGGCAAGATGGAATCTATGAAGGTCACAAAACTTGAACACGCCACCCTGGTTCTAGAGCAAAACGGCGAAACCCTGATCCTCGACCCGGGCTTCTACACCAGACCAATGGACGGCTACCAGAACGTCGTAGGAATTGTCATTACTCACAACCACGACGACCACGTTCACGAAGAACAAATTGACCGCATCCTCAAAGACAACCCCAACGCAGTGATTCTGGGAACCGAAGAAGTCGCGAATCGCTTAGTCGACAAAAACGCGAAAGCTGTTCACCACGGAGACTTCTACAAACTTGGCTCTTTCACCGCGGAATTCTTTGGCGACATGCACATCGAAATCCACCGCAGCATTCCGCTCATTCAGAACTGCGGCGTAATGATCAACGACACCCTCTACTACCCTGGCGACAGCTACACCAAGCCAGACCGCAAGGTGAAGACCCTCGCCTGCCCAGCCAGCGCTCCTTGGCTGAAGATCGGCGACGTCATGGACTTCATCTCAGAGGTAAAGCCGGAATCGGTCTTCCCAACACATAACATTCACCTGAGCGATCAAGGCAACCAACTAAACAACAACCGCATCAAGCAAGTAACCGAAGAACACAGTGGTGACTTCAGCTACCTCATACCAGGCGAATCGCTGGAGCTATAGCCCGATTTCGGCGACTCGCGCCTGGACTAGCTCGCGAACCATCGACTCTGGGATTTCAGGCGTCGGCTGAAAGTGCAACGTGCGTCCCTTAAGTTTCAGGTAGTCGGGGTACTTCGCAACCAGCTCGTTGCCCAGTGAAACACTGAATCCGTGAAAACTCAGGTGGTCTTTCCAACCGGAGATATAAGCCACGTACTTCTTCTTATAACGAAAACCGATGATTTGGTAAGAGAGTGAAACCGTGCACTCCCCCAAAGTCTTCTCAACGATCTTCTGCACGCGCTGCAACGCCTTGCGATTCTCAGTGGACTGCGCGGCGTAGTAATCTTCAACGGTTTCCATGCCTTCAGATTAAACGAAAAACGACCCGCTAGGGGCCGTTTTTGCGTTTGCTGGGATACCAGGACTCGAACCTAGAACAAAGGAACCAGAAACCTTCGTGTTGCCAATTACACCATATCCCAAAGTGTGCAACCGCTCCATATTACAGGCGATTAGAGGCTGTTGGCAAACACTTCCAGACGAGCCAGGCTCTTCTCCTTGCCTAGAATCTCCATCGACTCAAAAAGCGGTGGCGAAACGCGGCGGCCAGACATCGCGGTACGGATCGGACCAAAGGCATCGCGAGGCTTTAGCCCCATGCCCTCGATCAAGGTAGCGTTTAGAAGTTCCTGAATCGCAGCGGTCTTCCATTCACCAAGCGATACCAGTGCAGAGTGAGCCGCAAGCGCGATCTCCTTGGCGTTTGCAGGAAGACCTGCCTTGGCGTCGTCCTGGATCTCAACCGAGTCGCTGAATAGGAATCCGAGCATTGGTACGGCCTCGGAAAGCACTGTGACTCGCTCCTGGATCAGTGGGCAAGCCTCATTCAGGATTGCATCCTCAGCCTCAGAAACGTGAGCACCCAATACACCAGCGGACTGCAGGTAAGGAATGACGCGATCTTTGAAATCAGCTGGAGCGAGCAGACGAATGTGTGCTGCGTTGATGGCATCTGCCTTCTTCTGGTCGAAGCGCGCAGGGTTCGGGTTCACGTTCTCAACATCGAACGCAGCAACGAGCTCTTCCATGGTGAAGACGTCCTGGTCTGCAGATAGACCCCAACCGAGTAGCGATAGGTAGTTGAGCAAACCCTCCGGGATGAATCCGCGGTCGCGGTGGTGGAACAGATTCGCCTCAGGGTCGCGCTTCGAAAGCTTCTTGGTGCCCTCGCCCATGACGTAAGGCAGGTGACCGAAGCGTGGGATGAAAGTTGTAATTCCAGCCTCAACCATTGCGTTGTAAAGCGCGATCTGACGTGGGGTCGAAGACAGCAGGTCTTCTCCGCGAAGCACGTGAGTGATACCCATGAGTGCGTCATCGACCGGATTCACCAACGTGTAGAGCGGCTGACCGTTCGGGCGGACCACAACGAAGTCTGGGAACGAACCGGCAGGGAAAACAATCTCGCCACGAACCAGGTCATCAAACTTGATGTCAACGTCTGGCACGCGAAGTCTTAGAGCTGGCGAAACGCCGTCCTTGCGGTACTTGGCACGCTCGTTCTCATCGCGTTCCCAGTTGCCATAACCCTGCTGCTTTGGTCGACCCTCGGCCTCGTTGCGAGCATCTATGTCTTCGGCGCCCATGTAGGACTCATAGATGTGACCGGAAGCCTTCAGCTTCTCGATTACCTCTTGGTAGATGTAGCCACGCTCAGACTGGCGGTATGGCTCGTTAGGACCACCAACGTTCACACCCTCGTCCCAGTTCAGACCAAGCCAACCAAGGGCGTCAAGGATCATATCGAACGACTCTTCGCTGTCACGCTCGGCGTCGGTGTCTTCAATGCGGAAGACGAACTTACCGCCGGTATGGCGAGCATAAGCCCAGTTGAACAGCGCAGTGCGAACCAAACCAACGTGCGGAAGACCGGTTGGAGAAGGGCAGAAGCGAACTACGACGTCTGAGCCGGTCGCGGTTGTAAAGGGAGCGGTAATACCTGAAGTCATGATGCCTTCAAGTCTAGGCGACAGGGTTGCGCAGAACTCCGATGCCCTCGATCTCAATCTCCACCACATCGCCAGGAGCAATGTTCTGAATGCCAGCTGGCGTTCCGGTGAAGATCACGTCACCAGGCAGGAGGGTCATTGCCTCGGTTACGTGCTGAATGATGCGAGGAATATCGAAGATTGTGCTGTTGGTGGCCGCGCGCTGACGGGTTTCGCCGTTGACGCGAGTTTCCAAGATTTGCCCCTCAGGAACGAACTCGGTTTCGATCCATGGTCCTAGCGGGCAGAAGGTGTCGAAGCCCTTGGCTCTGGCCCACTGGCCGTCTTTGGTCTGGATGTCGCGAGCCGAGATGTCGTTACCGATGGTGAAGCCCCAGACGTAGTCCATGGCGTCTTCTTCGGAAACGTTCTTAGCTAGAGCGCCAATCACAATCACCAGTTCGCCCTCAGGGTCAACATCGGTGGTCACGTGAGAAGGGATGACAATGCTTTCTTCAGGTCCAATTAGTGCGCTGGTTGGCTTGAAGAAAATCAGCGGCTCGGTTGGGGTTCCGAGACCCATCTCATCTGCGTGCTCCTGATAGTTCTTACCAATGCAGAGGATCTTGGTGGTTGGAAGAACCGGAGGAAGCAGTTGAACATCCTTTAGCGGAATGCGGTCGCCGCTGGTCTCGTAGTCATTGAAAAGCGGGTGACCCTTGAACACAACGAGTTCAGGCCCGTCGACCATACCCCAAGCAGGAACTCCACCGGCTAGGAACTTTGCGATTTTCAATTTATGCCAATCTGTAGAGCCAGTTGTGGCGGTCTTCGACCTTGCCGTACTGGATTCCGGTGAGCTCTTCACGCAGCGAAACGGTTAGTTTGCCAGGCTCGGCATCGGCAGAGCCAATGGTTTCGTTCTTGCTCTGGAACTGACCAACCGGGGTGATAACCGCAGCGGTTCCACAGGCAAATACTTCGACGATTTTGCCGGAGTTAATTCCGTTACGCATCTCGTCCAAGGTGATTTTGCGCTCTTCGATGTTGATTCCGCGGTCCTTGATCAACTGAATGATCGAAGCGCGGGTGATTCCACGAAGGATGGTTCCGTCGAGCGAAGGAGTGGCCACGTGACCGTCCTTGTAAACGAAGAATAGGTTCATGCCACCGAGCTCTTCGATGTAGGTGCCGGTCTCGGCATCCAGGAACATAACCTGCGAGCAGCCCTGCGCATAACCTTCGGTCTGAGCCAGTAGCGATGCGGCGTAGTTACCGCCGGTCTTAGCCTCACCGGTTCCGTGCTTTCCGGCACGAGCCGAGTCAAGCGCAATCCAAATCTTCACAGGCTTGATTCCACCGGTGAAGTAAGGGCCGACCGGGCTAGCGATCACGCGGTATTCGGCGCGGTGAGCCGGGCGAACGCCCAGGAAGTCTTCTGCTGCAATCTCGAACGGACGAATGTAGAGAGTCTTCTCATCCTTAGGTTCTGGAACCCAAGCGGAGTCAACTTCCATTAGCTTCTCGAGCGACTGCACGAACAGTTCAACCGGAACTTCAGGCAACGCCATGCGACGAGCTGAAAGCTGCAGACGACGAGCGTTGTCTTCTGGGCGGAAGGTCCAGACCGAGCCGTCGGCGTGACGATAGGCCTTGATGCCTTCGAAAATTTCCTGACCGTAGTGAAGTACTGCCGAAGCAGGGTCCATCAGGATCGGTCCGTAAGGGATAACCTCAGCCGAGGTCCAACCCTGGCCCTCTTCCCAAACACAGACGACCTGGTGGTCGGTGCGCACGGCACCGAAAACAGGTGCAGCTAGGACGGCGTCGCGCTCGCCCGTAGGAAGCGGGTTCTCATTGCGAGTGATTTTCCAGTTGTAAGTCATTTTTGTTCCTTAGAGGCGGGCCAAGATGCTGGCTGCAACTTCCTGGGTGGTGCGCTTTGCATCACCGCGGGTAGCCAAGTCATCTGCCACAGCACGTTCGATTCGAGCAGCAGCCACCGGGTTCTTCAGGTGCTCAAGTAGCAGAGCCGCCGAAAGAATGGCTGCGGTTGGGTCGGCAAGGTTCTTGCCGGCGATATCCGGTGCCGAACCATGTACCGGTTCGAACATGCTTGGGAAGTTGCCGTCTGGGTTGATGTTTCCAGAGGCTCCTAGCCCGATGCCACCACCGATTGCGGCGGCCAAATCTGTGAGGATGTCACCGAACAGGTTGTCGGTGACGATGACGTCGAAGCGTTCAGGATCGGTGACCATGAAAATCGTCGCGGCGTCAACGTGTAGGTAGTCCACCTTCACACCAGGGAACTCGGCAGCAACCTCGTTCACGGTGTTCTGCCATAGCCAACCGGCGTGAACCAAAACGTTGTGCTTGTGAACCAGGGTGAGCTTCTTGCGGTCGCGCTCGGCAGCTAGCTCGAATGCGTAGCGAACCAAACGCTCAACACCGAACTTGGTGTTCACTGAAACTTCGTTGGCTACCTCGTTTGGAGTGCCAACACGAATCGCACCACCGTTTCCAACGTATGGACCCTCGGTTCCTTCACGAACCACAACGAAGTCAACGTTGCCGTGGTCGCGCAGCGGCGACTGCACACCAGCGTAAATCTTGGTTGGGCGTAGGTTCACGTAGTGATCAAAAGTAAAACGAAGCTTCAGTAGAAGCTGACGCTCGAGGACACCTGATGGAACTCGAGGGTCACCGATAGCGCCGAGCAAGATTGCGTCGTGCTCCGCAAGAGTTGCGAAGTCGGCATCGGTGATGGTCTCACCGGTAGCTAGGTAACGGCGAGCGCCAAGGTCATACTCGGTGGTCTTGAACTCAACGCCAGAACCGGCGGTTACCTTACGAATCGCCTCTAGCGCGATAGCGGTGACCTCTGGCCCAATGCCGTCTCCGCCGATGACTGCAATCTTGTATTCACGAGTCAAGATGATGCTCCAAACAGTGTGGTTTCTCTCTACTCTACTTGCCCGACCCTAGCGTTTGCGGGCTAGTAGCACTACCGTTATCGAAGGTTTCAGGCCTTCCTTGGTCTGAATCTGCCCATCACGAAGACGACACTCAATCAGATCAAACCCCTGACCCCAAAGCGCTCGCTTTAAAAATCCAACGGACGGCAAAACACGAGGATCACGAGGACCACCGAATCCGCCCTTCAGATTCGCACGAGCATGCCAAACGCCGAACAGGTGACCACCAGAAACCACGTGCTTACCCAACCGACGTATCGCCTTGCGAAGATCACCGGAAGGAATCTGCAAATAACCAATAACACCTAGGTCAACTTCATCCATCTGAGGAACGAATGACAAAGCATCGGCAACAGTCGCCAAACAAGACGCCGAAACCCCAGACTCCGACGCATAAGCCGCATACTTCTCCAGAGCCACAGCCGAGAAGTCGATGTTCTCGACCTGCCAGCCGTGTTTAGCAAACCAAACCGAGTTACGACCTTCACCGCCGGCTAGGTCAATTACCCGCCCGGGCTTTAGTGGTGAGCAATACTCCACCACGAACCGATTCTCGGTCTTCGTGTAAACGAACTCTTCGACCTTGTATTTGTCGTCCCAGTAATCAGCCGTAACTTTGCCCATGCACCCAGTCTCCCAAAACTAAACTTGAAATACCGCCAACCTAAAGGAGAAACCGTGGCCACCGAAGTAACCATCGACGACCTAGCCGACGCAATCAGCCACGGAGCCTACGTGCTCGACGTTCGCGAACAAGAGGAATACGACGAAGTTCATGTTCCTGGAGTTGTTCTCATTCCGCTTGGTCAGCTTGAAGACCGCATCAACGAAGTTGAAGACGGATCTCGCGTTTTTGTAATTTGCCGCTCCGGCGCTCGCTCACTAAAGGGAGCCGACATCCTTGAAGCCAATGGCATCGATGCTGTTTCGGTTGCCGGTGGAACCCTAGGCTGGATCGCTTCCGGCCGCGCTACCGAGTAGTTTTAGGCACAGCACAAGCCGGAGTACCACCTGGCAACTTGTGACGATACTTCGCCACATAGAAGTAGCCAAGTCTTGCACCCCAACTAAATGGTGGAATTACAAGAAATGTCCCGAGCAGCTTGAACCACCACTGCTTCTGTAGTCGAAGAATCTTTGCGAATGCCGCGTGACCGGCATAAACCTTGCCGTCCGCAAACATCTGAACCTTCGCAGATGCTTCTGCCTCGGTAAGCCCGAACTCAGATAACTCCGTCCACTGCCACGGACGAACCTCAATCGGCGTCGAAGACTCTTTATGGATTCGATTGGCCGTGGTTGTGCAAAAACCGCAGTCCCCATCGAAGATGAGTACCGCGGTCTTGCTTGATTCCATATTTAGAACTGTAGGTCAATTGCCTTCATGATATCGGCATTGATTTCCTTGCGAACCGCTTCGAGCACCTCGGCTGGCACTGGCGAGTCAACGGTGATTACCGATAGCGCCTTGCCACCCTTCTGCTGGCGAGCGATCTGCATCGCTGCGATATTGACACCTGCTTCCGAGAATGCCTTGCCATAGACGGCAACAATACCTGGGCGGTCGCCGTAGACCATAAGCACTAGGTGCTCGGCCATCTCAAGCTCAACCTCGTAACCGTTGATGGCAACGATCTTCTGGTGAAGCTTCGGGCCAATCACGGTTCCGGCAACCGAGTAGGTGGTGCCATCGTTCATCACTGCCTTTATGCTGGTGACGTTGCGGTATTCCTCGCTCACGGCGTTGGTGGTGAGGTGAACCTCGATGCCGCGCTGCTCAGCCATTAGCGGAGCGTTCACGTAGGAAACCTGCTCGGTAACGGCGTTCTGGAAGAAGCCCTTCAGACCGGCAAGCTTGAGCACCGAGACATCGTGGGCTGCGATTTCACCACGAACCTCAACCTCGATCGATGCCACACCACCGTCGCAGATTCCAAATAGAACCTGACCCATGTTTTCCATGAGCGCGATACCAGGCTTGACCGATGGGTCGATGTTGCCACCAGCCACGTTCACGGCATCTGGTACTAGGTCACCGGCAAGAGCCAGTCGAACCGACTTCGCTACCGAAATACCAGCCTTCTCCTGAGCTTCATCGGTCGAGGCTCCTAGGTGAGGAGTGACCACGATGTTGTCGAGTTCAAGCAGTGGGTTTCCAGTTGGTGGCTCAGAAACGAATACGTCGAGACCAGCACCGGCAATCTGCTTACTCTTTAGGGCTTCGTAGAGAGCCTTCTCGTCGATGATGCCACCGCGAGAAGCGTTCACGATGCGAAGATTTGGCTTTGCCTTAGCAAACTGAGCAGTTGACACCATGCCAGTGGTCTCGGGAGTCTTAGGAATGTGGATGGTGATGAAGTCAGACTGTTCCATGACTTCGTCAAGTGTTGCCAACTCAACACCGATCTGCTCGGCGCGAGCAGGGGTTACGTATGGATCATAACCAATCAGGCGAGCACCAAAACCTGCAAGACGCTGAGCCACCAAAGTACCGATACGACCAAGGCCGATGATTCCGATGGTCTTCTCGTATAGTTCAACACCGGTGAACTGCGAACGCTTCCACTGCCCAGCCTTCAGCGAAGCGTTGGCATCTGGAATGAAACGAGCGGTCGAGAAGATCAGACCGATAGCAAGTTCAGCGGCCGAGATGACGTTCGAAGTTGGAGCGTTCACAACCATTACACCGGCTGCGGTAGCAGCTTTGATGTCTACGTTGTCCAGTCCAACACCAGCTCGGGCAATTACCTTCAACTTAGGCGCTGCCGAGATTGCCTCGGCGTCAACCTGAGTTGCCGAACGAACCAGGATGGCATCCGCGGTGGCAAGGGCCGAAAGCAGCGCCGGACGATCGGTTCCATCAACGTTCACAACGTCAAAGTCTGGACCTAGCGCCTCAACGGTTGCTGGCGATAGTTCTTCTGCGATTAGCACTACTGGCTTGCTCATTTGCGTCCTTAGATCTCGGGTACTTTTCAACCGTATCCAGCCCCGAAACCAATATCTGAATTCTATTTTTCATAAAACGCAAGTTATTATTCAACTAATGAAAGTATCGCCAGCACAGCTGTCTCCCCTGCTCCGCACGGACACCCAGGGGTTTATTTTGGCGCAACTTTATATGAACCCCGACGACGGCTTCAGCATCTCTGAGTTGGCCCGCTTCGCCGGCGTATCAGCGCCAACCGCCATGCGCGAAGTAGATCGCCTCGTCGAATCCCACTTCGTCACCGAGAAGACTTTCGGCCGAGCCAGACTCATCCAAGTAAACCGCAAACACCTACTCTTTGAGCCCGTGCGACAGATCGTGGTCAACTCCTACGGGCCAGTTGCGGTTCTACCTGCCGCACTCTATGGCGTTGACGGACTCGAGAAGGCCTACATCTACGGAGATTGGGCGGCGAAACTAAAACGCGAGCTTGGTCCGGAACCGAACCAGGTTGAACTACTGATCGTTGGCTACGTGAACCGCATCGAAGCCTCAAGAGCCGCTGCCAACGTTGAACGCTACCTAGGACGAGAAGTGAACGTCCAGTTCGTCACCTCATCTGAATGGGACAAGGGCGAAACCGAGTTTGTGAAAACAGTAAAGGCCAAGCCCCTAGTGGAGCTTGACCTTGACTGAGTGTTGAACTACTTCTTGGCTTTGTCATCCTCGTCATCGTTACGACGCTTCGCGATAATGAACCACCAGACGAAGGCCGCTAGTGCCATGACACCGAATAGCCAGAACAACCACGACCAGTCTCCGCCGTCGGCAGCAACCGGGGTTTCCTTGGTTGGCTGTTCGGCGTTGACGTCTTCACCTAGGACGACACCAATCGCAACAGTACGAAGCTGACCGTCAGCCGAAACGCCATTCAGCTGAATGGTGTGCTCACCGGCAGGAACATCGCTAGGAATGGTTACCTCTCCGTTGAAGATTCCATCGTTGTTGGTAACTGTCTCACCAAGGAACGTTGGCTCAGAGAACAACCATAGGCTCACTGGTGTAGCTTCCATGAAGCCCGTTCCACTGAACTTCGCCTTGCCATCAAGATCGATGACGAGTCGGCCCTTCTCATCCAGAACTAGCGGCTTACCGTCTGGCGCAACTGCCTTTAGTTCTAGATTGAAATCAGGACCGGTCAAAATCAAACCGTCTTTAGTGACAGTCGGGATGAGCGTTACAATAACGGCCACGCCGTCTTCGTAGACGACCGACTCCAATGGTTTAAGTTCAGGAAGATTGCCATCAGGAAGTGCCACAGGTGCTTCCAGCTGCGCTAGAACTTCTTCCGAAACTGTTGGGTCTTCAACAACAGGGGTAGTTCCACCACCGTTATTGCCACCGCCGTTGTTCTCTTCTTCACCGCCGCCGTTGTTCTCAGATGTAGCTCCAAGTCCCCAGCTGGCGAAAAGGTCATTCTGTGCCTTGTCACCAACGTTGGTGATGTCACCACCAAACCAAATGTTTCCGGCGCTGTCGAACTTGGTCTTCCAGGAGCCACACCAGTCGTAATCACAACTGTTAGTGCTCGAAGCATTCGACGCAGTATCTCCATCGACCAATGAAACCCAAGCGCTGCCGTTCCATTGCGCATAGTAGCCGCCATTGAATCCGCTAGTGGCAGCAAAGATGTCGCCATCGCTTGAAATCGCGATGCTACGAGCATCCCAACTTGCGCTTCCTAGTGAGGACCAGGTGTCTGAACCAGAATCGTAAACCTGGATTCCATCGAAGTCGCCAGAAACATAGGTCTTGGTGCCATGGCGCGCCACCGACCATACCTGGTCATCAAATGGCTGATTGGCCGAAATTGGGTTCCAAGTGGTTCCGTTCCAGGTAACAACGTAGTCGTCGCTGGAAGAACCAACATCGGTGAAGTTACCACCTACGGTTAGCACACCGTTCGACGCGACCGACAGGAAGTGCACGACACGGTTTAGGTCACCATCCACACCAACGCTGGTTGCGTCCGTTGCTCCAGCGGCAATTTGCTTCAGCTTGCCGTTAAAGTTACCGCCTACATAAACCTTTCCGGAGTTCGGGTCGACGGCAATCGCTCGCACAAAGTTGTTGAACGCAGATGTGCTGGCATCTGGGCCTATTCCAGACCAGGTCTGGCTAGCGATGTCGTAGACAGCTAGGTTATCTGCATTAGCAACACCGGCAGCATCTTGGAAATCTCCACCAACGTAAAGCTTCCCGTTAGAGAGAGCCAGGGCTGCTACTCGGCCATTGATCGGGTTCTGCTGTGGATCAGCTGCACCAACCGCGGTCCAAGCAGTGCCATTCCAGTAAGCAAGGTTGTCGGCCGCTTCAACGCCAGCAGCATTGTTGAAGTAACCACCAACATAAGGGCGACCGTTTGAGTCCCAAACGAAGTCAACAATTCCAGCATCGCCTCCATTGGCGTGGAGTCCAGCATCATTGGTTGTCGCCAGGGTTGACCACTTCGAACAGTTAATTGGATCCATCGAATCCACATTGAATGAGCGCGATCCAAGGTTCGAGTTCACAAGTGCTGAACCGGAACGCTGGAAACTGGTAGCCGATGCAAATGCGATTCCAGGTTGAGCAACTAGGACCCCTGGAGTCACTGTGTCACCACAGATAGACTTCAGCGAGTCAACAGTTACACACAGCTCTGCAGGTTTTGCGAGGTAAATCAACTCGCCGGTCATGGCGGTCAACTCTTGCTCCGTGGCGCCTGCAGCCTTGATTTCGAATGAGAAGTCGTCTCCAACCTGGGCTGCGGTGAGAGCTGACAAGTCGATAATTCCTGAACCGTTTGGGGTTAGCGAGGTGTAGTTGGTAATTGCATTGCGGTTCGAATCAAAAACCGTTACTCGAACATCGGACATGCTTACCGTGTTTGGTATGGTCACCTTCAGCTGGTACAAACCAACTACCGAGTTGGCCGCACTACACGCAGTGGAGGTTGGGAAATCTAGCGAGCTTGCTGGATCTACAGCACAACCAGCAACACCGGTGGATGCAGTGAATGCTGCTAATGCACCATTGTCACCGTTAGCCCAGATACAGTTTGCGTTGTAAGGGTCTAGACGGAACGCATAACGACTGGCCCCAACGTCTACGGTGTTGTCAAAACCTGTACATGCGGCGTCGGTAGCCCAGTCATAACAGGTTGCGGTACCGCTACTCCAGCTGTAGCCATTTGGGTTAGAGGCCCAGTAAATTTTGGAACCAATAAACGCATTGGTTTCAAAATATCCGTCACCAGCATGGAAAGAAGTTGCGGTCGCGCCCAAGATTGAGGTCAGACCCGCAGGGACAGTCGCCGATGCTCCGTTAAGCGCGTAACAGGCCACCTGAACTGTGATGGTACAAACACCAGTTAGTGCATTGTTATTGGCACCATCAATCTTCGGAACCGCGTTAGTTACAGCACCTCCATTAGAGAAGTCGCCAACTGGGAAACCCGCACAAAGCTGGTTAGTGGTGACATCAAAGCAGTAGAGCTTGTTTGCGGTCACATATAGTCGCCCGCCGATCACGGCGGTGAACGCTGGTGAGTTGGCATTTGAACGCCCAAAGCCGACCACCGGAATCTCAGTACAAGCAGAGTTTGCAATGAGGTCGAAACAAAGAATCTTGTTATTCGCCAGGTCCGCTGCATAAACCTTGTTACCGATTTTCTGCTGACCCGACAGGTCGTACTGCGCATCGCCAACGCCAGGTTCAAGGTCTACAACACCACAGTTGGTGAATGGTAGAGCCGAAACATTGGTACAGAGCATGGCAGCACTGTTTGTGCTCTGGTTTACCACCAAGGCATAGGCCTTGCCATTGAAATAGGTCAAACCAGAAACGTTTGAAGTGTAGTAACCCTGCACCTGGTACACGGCGTTGCTGTCACAAACATCGAAGGTTGCGCGAACGTGACATTCCAAACGGAATGAGGAGTCGTGGTGGAAAACATTGAGGATGTACTTAGGAGTTACGGTTACATCCCAGCCATCGCCGCGACCAGTAGAAGGAATGCTGGCTGGAGAACCAGGCTGGAAAGTAGCATTGGAAGTCACGATTTTCTTCTGATTTGCACCAGAGACGCCGTCATACTCAGATGTGCCAGTGGTGCGCACACCTTCGATGGTTGTGGTGTCACTTGGCTTCTGGGAAACCCAAGCACCATCGACCTTGTACTCAATGGTCCAGTTTTCTGGGGTTCCAACACCACCAAGACCGACTCGACCTGAAGGCCAAGTCTGCTCGAGGGTTTGAGTGTAAGAACCAGCTCCAGCTAGCGCCGACGTCTTGGTAACTCCGCTGAAAGATCCGCCAACTTCACCAGTTGCCCCACCAGATGCGGTGACCGTAAAGGTGTCTGCAGCTAAAGCGGGTGTTGCTACCAGCCCAACTGCTACAAGGGTTACAAGAGTGGCCAAAGTGGCGACAATTTTACGCACGTGATCTCCAATGAACATTCGCTTCTGCGAATATCATTCTAACCTGCGGGCAGCCACTAACTTGACAGTGACTCGACAAGCGATTCAACACCAATGCGCATCAGTAGAACTTTCATGACGCCTACTGAAGAAATAGAACATTGATAATTTCCAGTGGTATCTTGAATCAACTGTTATGTCGCTACTCGCATCGGAGGACCTTTTGACACTAAGAAAAGCGCTGAGCTCATTTATGGCTGCAATCTTGACAGGGGCATTGCTAGTTTCTGTTCAAGACCAAGCCAGCGCAGACGAAACGAGAGCAATTGTCTCCGTTGTCGGCCAATCACCATCACAGATGTTGTACACCAATAATTGTGATGCGCCGGAGGGAAGTGGACGGACTTACATCCACTACGGAGAGCTGCCACCCGGAATTACACTCAATGGCACGACAGGAATGCTGGAGGGCGCCTTCACGACAGCTGGTACTTTCATATTTGATGGTTCTGCCGGCTGCAGCTGGAACAATGGTGCGACTGTACAAGTAATGCAGCATTACATCACTTTCGTTGTTTACGAGACTGCAGCAGAAAGCACACCAGCGCCAACACTTACTGCCGAAGCTCTCGGGGACAGAGAGTGCACAGTCAGGCTAACGGCAAGTATTCCGGCCACTCAAGATATCGGAAGTCTCTTGCTCACGATTTCTGCTCCTGGCGAATACGAGCCAGAGGTTTTTCAACTAGTCGAACAACCGGAAAATACAACGTTCGATTTGGATGTCAAGTTGGATGCGGATGACAGTAGTTTCATTGATAGCGACTTACCTCTTCTTCGCACAAGCAACCGATATATTCAAGCGGATTGCAATCAGCGCATTACTTTTACCCTTTCTTACCGTCACCAGATGTCACCTGTAGCATCCGCTAGCGTTGTGGAAACAGGGCGCTTCGTAAATCAAAACCCAGACCCCGTAGTAGTCGTAGATAGCTGGCCAAGCGATCTTTGTTGGATTGGACTTGACGGTTGGTTCCCGCAGTCTGGGGATAGCGGCACACGGCCAACTATCACAATCACTGGTGAAGATTCGGGAAACATCCTAACGATTTATCCAATACTTTCTGGAGGAGGCGCCTTCGAACTAGATGTGCCACTTGATGATATGAGCCAATATTTCGTCTCGGAATCAGGTGAGATTGCTCAGGGTTCTCTCGCTCCAGACTGTGGTGAATTTCTATCCATCGAAGCAATCGTGACTGTTGATGGAGCGAACCTAGTTGGAGATACTCAAACCCTTGGAATGAGATGGTGCGACGCTGGAGACTTCGACAACGGAGATGCTTGCGTTCCGGCACCGGCTGGTTCATATGTTCCAGGTATGGGTATGACCCAAGCTACTCTCTGCCCGAAAGGCACGTTCCAAAACTTGATCGGTGCAAGCGCATGTACAGATGCACCACGTGGTTATTACACCGATAGAGTAGGCTCCGTTGAAGCGACTCCCTGCCCAGGCGGCAAGGTTACCGAGCACACCGGTTCGACCAGCCCACTTCTCTGTTATGTGCTAAAGAACCAAGCATTCACAACTTTCAAGCCGTTATCGAAGTTGAAATACCGAGCTTCAACGACGGTGCCGCTGGTGACCGATTCCGGCTTTGAGTTGGCACGGGAACTATCTGGTCGATGTGCAACAAGCATCACCACGATGAAGGTGAAAGTTGGCAAAATCACGCGGAATGTACAAGCCCTGAAAATAACCGCTGGTACAGAAACCACTACGTGCGTCTTGCGACTAACAAACGAAGGCAATGCTTTTTACAGCCCATACACAAAAGTCCACACGATCAAAGTTACGCGGACCGGAAAGTAACGACCGAACAAAGAATCCCCGCCAGGAAACTGGCGGGGATTCTTTTTAGTGCGTTTGGATTAGCGACCGGTCGAGCCTTCGACGTAGTCCTTCTCGGTGTCGGCGGTGCGTAGCCATGAGAATAGCTGACGTAGCTTTCCACCAACCTTCTCGATTGGGTGCTCTTCACCCTTCTTGCGAAGTGCGTTGAACTCAGGAGCGCCTGCGTCCTGGTCGGCGATGAAGCGACGAGCGAAGGTTCCATCCTGGATGTCGGTTAGAACATCGCGCATGTGCTCCTTGACCTCTGGGCCGATAACACGTGGGCCAGAGATGTAGTCACCGTATTCGGCGGTGGTCGAAACCGACCAGCGCTGCTTGGCGATGCCACCCTCGTACATTAGGTCAACGATTAGCTTTAACTCGTGTAGAACCTCGAAGTAGGCAACCTCAGGCTGGTACCCAGCCTCGGTTAGGGTCTCGAAGCCGTACTGGATTAGCTGGCTAGCGCCACCACAAAGAACAGCCTGCTCACCGAATAGGTCAGTCTCGGTCTCTTCAGCGAAGGTGGTCTTGATTGTTCCAGCTCGGGTACCACCAATGGCCTTCGAGTAGCTAAGGCCAAGCTCGAAAGCGTTGCCCGATGCGTCCTGATGGATTGCGATTAGGTTAGGAACACCCTTGCCGGCTAGGTACTCGCGACGTACTAGGTGACCTGGACCCTTAGGAGCCACTAGGAACACGTCTACGTCTGCTGGAGGGGTAATGAAGCCGTATCGGATTGAGAAACCGTGTCCGAAGACAAGTGCCTTACCTGGCTTTAGGTTCTTCTCGATGTCGGCAGCGTATACGTGACGCTGTGCTGGGTCTGGGGTCAGGATCATGATGACGTCTGCCCACTCAGCAGCCTCGGCTGGGGTTACAACCTTTAGGCCCTGCTCTTCAGCTGCAGCCTTGGACTTTGAGCCAGGCTGTAGACCAACTACAACGTCAACTCCCGAGTCCTTCAGGTTTAGCGAGTGTGCGTGACCCTGGGAACCGTAACCGATTACGGCTACCTTCTTGCCCTGGATGATCGAAAGGTCTGCGTCTTTGTCGTAAAAGATTTCAGCCACTGTTACTTGTCTCCTTGTTTTCTTGGTTTGGAAAAACTATTTAACCTTCTCGGTAATCGACTTTGAGCCTCTGCCCATAGCCAATACACCCGACTGCACCATTTCCTTGATGCCGAACGGTTCGAGAATCTTGATGAATGCCGCGCACTTTGAAGTGTCGCCGGTGATTTCAATGATTAGTGCGTCGCTCACGACGTCGATGACGCGAGCCCTAAACAAGGTTACCGCTTCTAGAACCTGCGAGCGCGTAACCGAGTCGGTCTTCACCTTGATCAGCATGTGGTCACGTTGAACAGCCTCTGGGTCTAGCTCAACAACCTTGATTACGTTGATTAGTTTGTTGATCTGTTTGGTGACCTGCTCTAGTGGAGCACCGTCAACGTTCACCACGACGGTGATGCGCGATAGTCCAGGTAGTTCGCTGGTACCCACCGCGAGAGATTCGATGTTGAATCCGCGACGAGCGAATAGGCCGGCAACGCGGGTTAGTAGACCTGGCTTGTCTTCAACGAGGATCGATAGTACGTGCTTTGACATGTTTACTCCTCTCCTTCCCAAACCGGTGCTGCGTCTTTGGCGTACTTCACGGCGTCGTTCGAGACACCGGCGGCAACCATCGGCCAAACCATCGAGTCGCGGCTAACGATGAAGTCGATAACAACCGGACGGTCGTTGGTTTCCATCGCGAGCTTGATCGCGGCGTCGATCTCTTCTTCCTTCTCCACGCGGATGCCGAGGCAACCGTAGGCGTCGGCGAGCTTGACGAAGTCTGGGATCATCAGCGAGTCAGTGCCGGTGTGAAGGTCGGTGTTCGAGTAACGCTTGTCATAGAACAGGGTCTGCCACTGGCGAACCATGCCGAGGCTGGAGTTGTTGATGATCGCAACCTTGATCGGGATGTTGTTGATGGCACAGGTTACAAGTTCTTGGTTGGTCATCTGGAAACAGCCGTCCCCGTCGATCGACCAAACCAAGCGGTCTGGCTGAGCAACCTTGGCACCCATAGCCGCTGGAACTGAGTAACCCATGGTTCCGGCACCACCCGAGTTGAGCCAAGCGTTTGGACGTTCGTACTTGATGAACTGGGCAGACCACATCTGGTGCTGACCAACGCCGGCGGCAAAGATTGCTTCTGGGCCGGAAAGCTCACCAATTCTCTTGATGATGGCCTGAGGGGCAAGCTTGCCGTCGGTTGGCTCCTCAAAGCCAAGTGGGTAGCGCTCCTGAAGCTGGTTGATGGTCTTCCACCACTCGCCAATTTCAAGCTTCTTGGTGCCAAGTTTCTTACGAAGTTCGGCGGTCAGCTCAGGAATTACTTCCTTGACGTCGCCAACGATTGGTACATCGGCAAACCGAATCTTGCCGATTTCGGCTGGGTCGATGTCGACGTGAATGACCTTGGCTTCAGGAGCAAAGCTTTTTGCGTCACCGGTTACACGGTCGTCGAAGCGGGCACCAAGGGTAATAAGTAGGTCGGAGCGCTGGAGACCGATAACGGCTGGAACTGTTCCGTGCATACCTGGCATACCGAGGTTCTGCTCGTGGGAGTCTGGGAAGGCACCGCGAGCCATGAGGGTGGTAACCACAGGTGCTCCAACTAGCTCGGCTAGTTCAAGCAGTTCCCCCGCGGCACCAGCGCGAACCACTCCTCCACCAACATAGAAGATTGGGCGTGAAGACTTGGTGATCATGTCGGCGGCGGCCTGTACCTGCTTACCGTGAGGCTTGGTTACCGGCTTGTAACCAGCAAGTTCAACCTTTGGCGGCCAGACGAAATCGATCTTCTGGTTCTGAGCGTCCTTGGTGATGTCAACGAGAACTGGACCAGGACGACCGGTGGTCGCTATGATGTGCGCGGCGGCGATGGTCTCGGCGATGTCATTCGCATCGGTCACTAGGAACGAGTGCTTGGTGATCGGCATTGTGATACCTACGATGTCGGCTTCCTGGAAGGCATCGGTACCAATTAGGTGCGAGCCAACCTGTCCGGTGATTGCCAGCAGTGGAACCGAGTCCATGTGGGCATCAGCGATTGCGGTGACCAGGTTGGTGGCACCAGGACCCGAGGTCGCGATGCAAACACCGAGACGACCGCTGGCCGAGGCATAACCCTCGGCGGCGTGTCCGGCACCCTGCTCGTGACGAACCAGGATGTGGCGAATCTTTTTGCTATCCATCAGTGGGTCGTAGGTAGGCAGAATTGCACCGCCAGGCAGACCGAAGACGGTATCGACTCCGATAAGTTCGAGCGATCGGATGATCGCCTGAGCTCCGGTTAGAACCTCTTTAGACATATTTTCTTCCTCGTAAGCGTTTACTTGGGCGAATTATCCGGTTACGGCACCTTCAGCGGCTGAACGAACCAGCTTCGAATACTTCGCGAGAACACCGCGCGTATAGCGTGGTGGAAGCGGAGCCCAGTCTTTCTTACGGGCTTCCAACTCTTCTGGCTCAACGAGTAGTTCGAGCGAACGAGTTGCGATGTCAACTCGAATCAAGTCTCCATCGCGCACCAGAGAAATTGGTCCACCTTCGGTGGCCTCTGGAGCAATGTGTCCGATGCAAAGGCCGGTTGTGCCGCCTGAGAATCGTCCGTCAGTCAATAGTAGAACATCCTTGCCCAATCCCGCACCCTTAATTGCTGCGGTGATGGCAAGCATTTCGCGCATACCTGGGCCACCCTTAGGGCCTTCGTAGCGAATTACCACTGCGTCACCCTTCGAGATCTTGCCTTCGGTAAGTGCGTCCATGGCTGCGCGCTCGCGTTCGAAAACGCGCGCTGGGCCGGTGAATTCTTCAAGGTCGAAGCCTGCGGTCTTCACAACTGCACCCTCAGGAGCTAGCGAACCCTTCAGGATTGCAAGACCACCGGTCTTGTGGATTGGGTTGTTCATCGCGCGGATGATGCTGCCGTCTGGGTCAGGCGGGTTGATCGATGCGAGGTTCTCGGAAACGGTCTTACCGGTTACGGTCAGTGCGTCGCCGTGAAGTAGACCTGCGTCGAGCAGAGCCTTCATGACCACTGGAACACCTCCAACGCGGTCAACATCGGCCATGACGTAACGGCCGAATGGCTTTAGGTCACCGAGGTGTGGCACCTTGTCTGCAATGCGGTTGAAGTCGTCGAGAGTTAGGTCTACATCGGCTTCGCGAGCGATAGCTAGAAGGTGAAGCACGGCGTTGGTTGAACCACCGAATGCCATGGTTACTGCAATGGCGTTCTCGAAAGCCTTCTTGGTCAGGATGTCGCGTGCGGTAATTCCGAGGCGGAGTAGGTTTACTACAGCTTCTCCCGAGCGGTGAGCCCAAACATCGCGGCGACGGTCTGCGCTTGGAGGAGCTGCCGAACCTGGAAGGCTCATGCCAAGTGCTTCGGCGGCCGAAGCCATGGTGTTTGCGGTGTACATACCGCCACAGGCACCTTCTCCAGGACAGATTGCCTTCTCAATGCGAGTCAGATCTTCCTGCGACATATTGCCGGCCTTGCAAGCACCAACTGCCTCAAAGGCGTCGATGATGGTTACCTGCTTCTCGGTTCCGTCTTCAAGACGAACCCAGCCAGGAGCAATGGTTCCAGCGTATAGGAAAACCGAAGAAAGGTTTAGTCGGGCGGCAGCCATCAGCATGCCAGGTAGCGACTTGTCACAGCCGGCAAGTAGCACAGAACCGTCGAGACGCTCCGCCTGCATTACGGTCTCAACCGAGTCCGCGATGACCTCGCGGGAAACCAGCGAAAAGTGCATACCCTCGTGGCCCATCGAGATGCCATCGGAGACCGAAATGGTTCCGAATTCAAGCGGGTAACCGCCACCAGCGTGAACACCCTGCTTAGCAGCATCGGCGAGGCGATCTAGCGAAAGGTTGCAAGGAGTCACCTCGTTCCAAGAGCTGGCAACACCGATCTGAGGCTTCACCCAGTCTTCGTCACCCATACCAACGGCGCGAAGCATGCCTCGAGAGGCGGTTTTTTCGATGCCGTCGGTTACATCGCGGCTTCTTGGTTTGATATCTGCAGACATAGGTTCAAGTCTAGTATTTGAACTATGGCTATGAGCAGGCAGTATCGCGATGGGGCGTTGGTCGACAAGAATTTTCCTCTCGACCAAATCGACGAACACTTCAAGGGCCACAGCGCGGTTTGGTATGACCTGGTCAAACCGACCGAGGACGATTACCGAATCCTGGCTGATGAACTTGGCCTTCACCAACTCGCCATCGAAGACTCGATTAAGGGTGGTCAGCGCGCAAAGATCGACCACTACGACTCGCACCTTTTTGTCAATCTCTACCAGGCCAATTTCGTTGGCGACACCGCAGAGCTCTCGCTAGCGGAACTGGCAATCTTCGTAACCAAGGACGCCGTGATCACGGTTCGTCAGAACGACGAATTCCGCATGGACGACGTGATCAAGCGCTGGGACGAATCGGCAGAGCTCGCCACCTACGGGGTCGCGTTCCTGCTCTGGGGAATCCTCGACGTTGTCATCGATGACTACTTCAAGGTGATCGAACGCCTCGACGACGAACTGGAATCTCTTGAAGACGAACTGTTCGAAGCCAAACCAAAAGACACCGCGATTCAGAAGCGCAGTTACGAGCTTCGTAAGTCTCTCGTTCTGCTGCGTCGTGCAGCAGTACCAATGCGCGAGGTCATTAACCCATTACTCAAGCACAACGGAGACATCCTTCATAACGAGATGCTCCCCTATTACCAAGACCTTTATGACCACATCATGCGCGTGGCCGACTGGACCGACAGCCTGCGCGATCTGGTAACTACCCTGCTCGAGACCAACCTGACCCTGCAGGGCAATCGAATGAACCTGATCATGAAGAAGGTCACCAGCTGGGCAGCAATCATTGCTGTACCAACCGCAATCACTGGTTACTACGGCCAGAACATCCCTTATTGGGGATTCAGTGCCGTCGAGGGGGTTTGGACTTCAAACATTCTGATTGTTGTAATCTCCGGAACTCTGTTCTGGGCATTCAAGCGCCAAGACTGGCTGTAGCCTGAAACTATGGTTGAAACCAACCCACAAGAACTTACGGGTCTCTCTCTTTACACGCGTGCAGCAGAGTCGGCTGCCAACGCTGTGATCGACGCCTATTCAACGTCGTTCGGCATGGCCGTGAAACTCCTTTCCACCGAATACCGCCAGCACGTTGCGAACATCTACGGACTTGTTCGCGTTGCCGATGAAATCGTGGACGGCTCGGCCGAAGAAGCGAAGAACGCCGGCGGCCAAGTTGATTCGTCTAAAATCTTGGACGATCTGGAGCGCGAAACCTACGCTGCCATTGCGGCCGGCTACTCGAGCAACCTGATCGTTCACGCCTTCGCCAGAACAGCGAACTACAGCGGGATCGAACGCGAACTAATTGCGCCATTTTTCGAGAGCATGCGCATGGATCTTTGGAAGACCAAGCACGACCAGAAGTCCTTCGAAAAGTATGTTTACGGGTCTGCCGAAGTCATCGGCCTAATGTGTCTCAAGGTTTTCCTGGTCGGCGAGCACCGAACCCAAAGCGAAAACCAGATCCTGGTTGATGGAGCCAGAGCACTCGGTGCCGCCTTCCAAAAGGTGAACTTCCTGCGCGACCTAGGGGCCGACCGCGACGGACTTGGACGAAGCTACTTCCCAGGTCTCGACCCGAAAAAACTCAACGATGCCAAGCGCGATGCGCTGGTGGCTGACATCAAAGTTGATATCTCCAAAGCCATCAAGACTTTGAAGTTATTGCCAGTTGGTGCCAGACGTGCCGTTGCCACTGCGCTCATGCTGTTCCAAGCGCTGAACGACATCAT
Organism: Actinomycetota bacterium; assembly: GCA_041158865.1. Classification (GTDB taxonomy): domain Bacteria; phylum Actinomycetota; class Actinomycetes; order Actinomycetales; family Microbacteriaceae; genus Rhodoluna. Next base: position 21,810 of record JBEBAN010000002.1, on the reverse strand, counting down.
CTCCCACACCCCGGCTAAGAAGTTGATGCACACTCGCATTCGCGTACCTGATTCTTACAAACTGATTTTGGCAATTCGAGCGATATTTGGATGGTTACCACGATGAAAAAATGTGTAGTTATTGGCGGCGGAATCGCTGGCTTGTCCACGGCAGCCCTGCTTGCAAAGAGCGGAATGGACGTAACCGTTCTCGAAGCTCGCGAGCGCGTTGGTGGCCGAGCCTACACCTATGAAAAAGACGGCTTCACATTTGAAACCGGACCAAGCTGGTACCTAATGCCCGATGCCTTCGACCAGTTCTTCAAACTGATGGGAACCTCTGCCGCAAAAGAGCTGGACCTGGTTCGCCTTGACCCTGCCTATCAAACCCGCAATGAGGGCGACAAGCAGGTTCTTGTAATTCGCGAGAAGCTCGAAGAGAACATCAAGCTTTTTGAAAGCATCGAACCTGGAGCCGGTAAGGCTCTGCAGCGCTATGTAGATTCTGCCGAAGATGCTTACAACGTATCGATTGATCACTTCCTGTACACGAACTTTGAGAACTCGAACTCGTTCACTCACCCGGAGGTTATAAAGCGCGCAGGTAACTTCATCAAGCACCTGCTTGGCTCGCTAGATAAATTTGCGGGCAAGCACGTCAAAGACGACCGTCTTCGCAAGATCCTGAACTTCCCTGCTGTGTTCCTAGGCGCATCGCCTTACGACACCCCAAGCATGTACCACCTCATGACCCACGTTGACATGAACGTTGGAGTTTTCTACCCGCAGGGTGGTTTCTACACAATCATTCAGGCAGTGGAAAGACTCGCGAAGCAGCACGGCGTTAAGGTTCACTGCAACTCCCGAGTCACCAAGATTGTCACTAAAGGCGGTCGCGTTACCGGAGTTCAGGTTGGCGAAACCTTCATCGAAGCCGACGTAGTGGTCGGCAATGCTGACCTCCACCACATTGAGACTCAGTTACTTGCGCCAGAAGAGCAGACCCTGCCACAGAAGTGGTGGGACAAGCGTATCCCTGGCCCTTCGGCGATGCTCCTATTCCTTGGTGTCAAGGGCGAACTTCCGCAGCTCGATCACCACACTTTGCTCTACACAAAAGACTGGAGCGAAAACTTTGCCGAGGTCTTCCACAAGGCAGATGGTAAGCGCAAGGTACCAAACCCGGCGAGCCTCTATATTTGCAACCCGAGTAAGACCGACCCGAGCGTTGCCCCGAAGGGCTACGAGAACCTGTTCGTACTCGTGCCAATTGCAGCGGACCCTTCAATCGGTGGTCGCGGCGATGAGAAATTTGAAAAGGCAGCCGACATTGTGATCGATCAAATCGCAAAGTGGTGTGACATTCCAGATTTGAAGGAACGCATCGTCGTTCGTTCGTCGATGGGTCCGCGCGACTTCGTCAACGAACTGAATGCTTGGCAGGGCACCGCACTAGGCATGGCTCACACTCTTAAGCAGAGTGCGTTCTTCCGCCCAGCGAATGTGAGCAAGAAGGTGAAGGGGCTCTTCTACGCCGGCCATCACAGCGTTCCAGGCATCGGACTCCCAATGTGCCTAATTGGTGCAGAACTCGTCTACAAACGTCTGATCGGCGACAAGAGCGCCGGCCCGACCCCTCACGAATTACAAAAACTTGATGATTCCGCCTGGGTCGGCTTGAAGTGAGTTTCGTCTATCTAGGTTTGCTACTAATCTCGCTCGCGGGATTGGCAGCTCTAGATTTTCGATTCAAACTTGGCTTCGCGAAGAACCCCAAAGCTGCCTCCATTGCAATCGGCGCCCCCTACCTGCTTTTTGTAATTTGGGATTTCACCGGAATCGCCAGCGGCATTTTCTTCAAGGGCAAGAGCGATCTTCTGACCGGCTTGATGATCGCGAAAGATTTCCCGATAGAAGAATTGTTCTTCCTCGCCCTTCTTTGCTACACAACCCTGATAGTTGCCAACGTGTTCGACCGAGACAAAAAATGAACTACTCGGATCTGAACTTGTTCTTTCTCGCATTTGCCACAGCCGCAACGCTAATCCTGAACGCTAAATATCAATGCCTAACGAAACCTGTGGTCGCACTTCCAATGCTGATCCTCACCGCGGTATTCGATAACTTGATCGTTCTCTCCGGCATCGTTGCATATGACGAATCGAAGCTAATCGGCCTCAAAATAGGGGTAGTACCAATCGAAGACTTCGCTTACACGGTTGTCGCGGTGCTATTGGTTCCAGCGATTTGGAAGGCGCTAAATAAGTGACTCTGGGAAAGAAATTCGGATACCTGTTCTGGTCATCGCGTCCAATCTCTTGGATCAACACCGCCTACCCATTTGCCGCAGCATATTTCATGGTCACCAAGAAACTAGACCTCACCTTCTGGGTTGGAACCCTCTTCTTCCTGATTCCCTATAACCTGCTGATGTATGGAATCAACGACGTCTTCGACTACGAGAGTGACCTAAGAAACCCTCGCAAGGGCGGAATTGAAGGTGCGCTACTACCCAAGGAAATCCACCGCACCATAATCTGGACTTCAATTCTCAGTTGCGTCCCATTCGTCATCTACCTAATCGCGGTTGGTAACCTTCCAAGCAGCCTTTGGCTCTTGCTCTTCGTGTTCACAGTCCTCGCCTACTCGGCAAAACACCTTCGCTTCAAAGAAAAGCCAGTGCTCGATTCGATCACTTCGGCCAGCCACTTCGTTGGCCCGATGATATTCGGCCTGGCACTAACCAACCAAAACCTGAATGATCCAAAACTCTCGGCAATCATCATCGCATTCACCCTCTGGGGAATGGCATCTCACGCATTCGGTGCCGTGCAGGATGTAAAGGCAGACCGCGAGGGACAAATCTCCAGCATCGCCACCTACTTCGGCGCTCGCAACACAACTCGCGTTGCCTTCGTGATGTATCTCGCAGCCGGCTTCTATCTACTCACCCTCGGCTGGCCTTGGAACCTCTCGGCAATCGTTGCAGTTCCCTATCTAGGGGTACTGCTTCCCTACCTAAACATCACCGACGAAACTTGCGAAAGCGCCAACAAGGGATGGAAGCAATTCATCTACCTGAACTTCTTCGCCGGGTTCCTGGTGACCATGCTGCTAATCACCGCAGTACTTATCGGGTAGCCCAGGTAATCAAGTACCGGTTATCAAACCGTGTAGAACACTTTCCGCAAGAGAGTGGAGTCTTCGGCTTTCGGTGACGATAGTTGATGTGACCGTTCGGGCAGGTTCCAACTAGCTTGGCAGTGGCGTTGCCGATCTCGTCGCCAGATATCTTCTTGTGGCGATAACCAAGTTTCGTAGCAGTATCTTTCCACTTCTTCCCGTGGCCAGCATTGGAGCCAGCGATTGCGTGGGCAACCTCATGCAAAATCACTTGGTGAATTTCATCCAGCGAATGCAGATCTACAAAGTAGCGAGACAGCGAGATCAGTTTCTCGGCATACTTACAAACACCCAACCTGCGCTTGGCTGAATCCCAGCCGAATCGCCACACCGACATATCGAGATGCTTACCCATTTCGGTTTCGGCAATCTTGCGAACCAAATCGTATCGATCACAGCTGAGGCGCAACCTCCGGCTCGATCCGGAACCGAATTCGCGACCAGTCAAGTAGCCAGCTGACTTGAAACAGAAGATTGCACCTGCATCTTCTATTCGAGCGGTGGTCTTTAGGGTCCAGATTTTGCGTTCGAAAATGGCCACCCTTGCAGCAAATCTAAATGCCATTACATACTCTTCAGATTTACCAATTACCGAACCCATATCCCACTCGAGATCGGCTGTGCTTTTCTCGGAATCGATATTTGTAATTTCCAAAGACAGTAGGAATTCATCTCGCTCGGTGGCGTAGACATCCCAGTGGTAATCACCACTCTGAACGGTCTTAATCAGGCTCATAGGCTTCCAAAATAACCCCCGTGACAGAGATTTGTTGCGAATGTGTAAAACAATATGGCCAATCACCGCAAGTCACCCTTTTCCCAGCAAATTAACAGGTAACTTTTTACCTATGACAAACAAAACCAACCCTGCTTCGGCAGGTGCAATCGAAACCAACGACGTTAACCCGATCCCATCGGGCGAACGTCACGGCAAACCGTGGCACCTATTCACAGTTTGGTCGTCCCCGAACCTAGAGTTCGCAACCATATTCGTAGGAATGCTCTCAGTCATGTACTTTGGGCTAGACCTGATGACCGCGGTATTCGCTATCGCTGTCGGTAACCTGCTTGGAGTCATTACCCACGGCTGGCTAAGCAGCTGGGGCCCAAAGCTTGGCGTACCGCAGATGGTCCTTGGCCGAAGCGCATTCGGAGCAAGAGGCAACATCCTGCCATCGGCACTTGTAACAGTCACCGCTGGTATTGGCTGGTTCGCAGTTAACTCGCTATCTGGTGCATTTGCTTTGGCAACTATGAGCGGTATGGACATCGGCATCGCATTGTTGATTATTGCGGCAGCGCAAATCATCATCGCTCTGATTGGCCACAACTTCATTCACGTTTTTGAGCGCTATGCGTTCTACGTGTTGGCTGTTGTTTTCGCAATCGTGACCGTAGTTGTTCTAGCAAACTCGAACACCTCGCTCGATCTAAACCCAGACATGCCAACCCTCGTTGGATTCACTCTGACCGCAGGTGCCGCTTACGGTTACACCGCCGGTTGGACTCCGTTTGCATCTGACTACACTCGCTACCTTCCAGCAAACTCGGAGCCTAAGCAAGTAGCTCTTGCTGCGGGTTCAGGTATGTTCCTAAGTACCACCCTGCTCATGAGCGTTGGTGCCGCATTCGTAACCATTGTTGGACCAGCTGTCTACGATGCATCGAACCCAACTAGCCTGTTCGCTGCCACCCTGGACGCTAAGGGCTTCTCGTGGATTACCCCAATCTTGCTGCTATGCATTGCCGTTGGATCTGTTTCGGCTAACGTGCTGAACATCTACTCGGGAGCAATCAGCGTGTTGGCCATGGGCCTAAAGCTCGGCGTAAAGACTCGCCGCGCGATCGTTGCACTTATTTCCGGTGTTGTTGGAACCGCCGTTGCCTATTCGGTAATTGAAGACCTCGGACACTCGTTCGAGAACTTCCTACTGGTCGTTGCATACTGGGTTGCTCCTTGGATCGCAATTGTCTCGGTTGACCGCTTGGCTCGCAATGGCAAGGTTGAAGACGTTATCTCTGACAACAAGAAGAACTACAACGATGCAGGTGTAATTTCGCTAGTCGTTTCAGTTCTGTTGTCGATCTATTTCTTCGCTAACCAGGTAGCCTACAGCGGTGGCTTCGCCAAGGCACTAGGTGACTTGACTCCAGTAGCAGGCTTCGTTACCGCAGCAGGTCTGTATCTGCTGTTGAAGCCTGAATTGGCAAAAAACCTAAGCAAGAAGTGGTCACTTACTATGATTCTGGCAACCGCAGCGTTCTACATCGCGTTGGTTTACCTTGCTGGTATTGCTGGATTGATCTACGCAGCTATTGCTGGAGCAATCAACCTTTACTTCTACATCAGCGTCCGTGTTGCAGCGGCTGCAGCCGAGAAGGGACGAAACGAACGCGTATTCTTCTGGCTCTCTGTGGTCTGGTCACCAGCCGTTACCGGCTTGGTAATCGCAACCATACCTTCAAAGAAGTAAGAAACCCTTAGACGAGGAGCCTCGGCAATGGAATTAAAAGTTGGTCAGATCTTCAGCACTGATGAAGAGAAGATGCAAGTTGCCATTGCCGAGGCACACCTCGGCCTAGCCGAAGGTGGAATCCCAATTGGGGCTGCTCTCTTCGACGAGGAAGGCCGTCTCCTCGGAAGTGGTCACAACCTGCGTGTGCAGGAAGGTGACGCTTCGATGCACGGCGAGACCAGCGCATTCCGTAACGCCGGTCGCCAGAAGAGCTACCGCAAGGTCACGCTCGCTACCAGCCTCTCCCCTTGCTGGTACTGCTCCGGCTTGATTCGCCAGTTTGGTATCGGCCGCGTGCTGGTTGGGGACGACAAAAACTTTATGGGCGGACAGGATTGGGTTGCCGAGCACGGCGCCGAACTCCATGTCATGAACGACCCAGAGCTAATCAAACTTATGGCCGACTTCATCGAAGCCAACCCTACGCTTTGGAATGAAGACATCGGCGAAGAGTAAATCTCGCCTAATATTTACTAATGACCAAACGCAACCGCCCTTGGGGCTATCAGTCGCCTGTTGACGCCGCCCCTGCCGAGTGGGATCTTCACCCAGACACGGTAGCGGTTCGCGGTGGTTTGGCTCGTAGCGGTTTCGGTGAGACCGGCGAGGCTCTCTACCTTTCATCTGGCTTTACCTACGACTCGGCTGAGCAGGCTGCATCCGCATTTGCCGATGAAACCGAGCACTTCCTTTACGCACGCTTTGATAACCCAACCGTAGCCATGTTTGAGCGTCGCTTAGCGGCTTTAGAGGGCGCTGAGGCGTGCAAGGCTACTGCTTCTGGAATGGCAGCCATGTTTGCCTCCGTAGCCTGTCTAGTGGAGGCTGGTGACCGCGTAGTTGCGTCGATGGCTATGTTCTCCTCTTGCTACGTTGTGCTTACCGAAATCCTTCCAAAGTGGGGTGTCGAGACCGTCCTAGTTGAAGGAAATGACGAAGCCGCCTGGGCCGAAGCTCTATCGAAGCCGACCAAAGCGGTATTCCTAGAATCTCCGAGCAACCCGCTCATGGAGATCGTAGACATCAAGATGATTTCCGACCTTGCCCACAAGAGTGGTGCAACGGTAATCGTTGACAACGTGATGGCTTCCCCGGTTCTGCAGAACCCGCTGAAGCTAGGTGCAGATGTAGTGATGTATTCGGCAACCAAACACATCGACGGCCAGGGTCGCGTTCTCGGCGGTGCCGTCCTAGGTTCTGAAAAGTACATCAACGAACAGCTCAAGCCATTCATCCGCCACACCGGGCCATCGATGAGCGCATTCAACGCTTGGGTTCTACTGAAGTCTCTCGAGACCATTTCGATGCGTGTTGAGAAGATGTCTTCGAGCGCGCTGATGATTGCCGAAGCTCTTGAGAAGCACCCTAAGGTTGCTTCGATCAAGTACCCATTCTTGAAGAGCCACAAAGGCTACGAACTTGCCAAGAAGCAGATGCGCGGAGGCGGTTCGATGGTTGCGATCACCTTCGACGCAACCGCACAGGAAACCTTCCGCTTCATGAACGCACTGCAGGTAATCGACATCTCGAACAACCTCGGTGACTCGAAGTCGCTTGCCACTCACCCGGCGACTACCACCCACAAGCGCTTAGCCCCTGAGGTTCGCGCGAAGGCTGGAATTACCGATGGAACGGTTCGACTATCGGTTGGCCTGGAACACCCAGACGACCTGATTCGTGACCTGCTAAACGCCCTGGATGCGATCTAGCAACAGCTGACGAGGCTTTGCCTCGCTACCAATCACAATTTCACCCGAGAGCGACTCAAGCGCACGTTCGAAGCGTGCCTCTTCGTCGGTGTAGAGAGTCAGCAGCGGCTCGCCCTTGACTACCGATTCGCCCTGAACCTTGTGAAGCACGATGCCAGCACCAGCCTGAACTGGGTCTTCCTTGCGAGCACGACCAGCACCGAGACGCCAGCTGGCAATACCCGCAGCAAGGGCATCTAGCTTGGTAATCGAGCCGGTCTCTTCGGCAAGCACGGTGTGAGAGAACTTGGCCTTTGGCAATTCAGCCTTAGGGTCTCCCCCTTGCGCCGAAATCATGTCGTTCCATTTATCCATGGCTCGTCCGTCGTGAAGAGCAGCACGCACGTCCTCGCCAGGTTTGCCTGCAAGACGAAGCATCTCCTCGGCGAGCATCACGGTTAGGTCAACCACATCGGCAGGGCCTCCGCCGGCGAGAACCTCAACCGATTCCTCGACCTCGAGCGCGTTACCAATCTTGCGGCCGAGTGGAGTGGACATATCGGTAAGTAGCGCGGAGATCTTGACCCCGGCGTCCTCGCCAATCTGCACCATGACCTGAGCCAGTTCGCGAGCGCGGTCTAGATCTTTCATGAAAGCACCAGAGCCGACCTTCACATCGAGCACCAGAGCACCGGTTCCCTCGGCGATCTTCTTGGACATGATCGACGAAGCAATCAACGGAATCGCCTCAACGGTTCCGGTCACATCGCGAAGAGCGTAGAGCTTCTTGTCGGCAGGAGCCAGGCCACTACCAGCAGCACAAACCACTGCGCCAACCTTCTGAAGTTGATCAAACATTTCCTGGTTGGAAAGTGCAGCCCGCCAACCTGGCACCGACTCAAGTTTGTCTAGAGTTCCTCCGGTGTGACCGAGACCTCGCCCAGAGAGTTGAGGAACGGCAACACCAAATACCGAAACCAGCGGAGCTAGCGTCAAGGTGATCTTGTCACCCACGCCACCTGTAGAGTGTTTGTCTGCGGTTGGAACTCCAAGTTTCGAGTAATCCAGACGCTCTCCCGAGGCAATCATCGCCATGGTTAGGTCGGTGATCTCTCTGCGGTTCATTCCGTTTAACAGAATTGCCATGGTCATGGCACTCATCTGCTCATCGGCGACCACGCCTTTTGTGTAATTCTCAATCAACCAGTTGATTCCAGCGGTGGAAAGTTCACCCTTCTCACGCTTTTGCAGAATTAGTTGCACAGCATCAAACGACATTACTTACGCTCCTCGAGGTCACGAGGGCCAAACGCATCTGGCAAAACCTCGTCTATGGTTTTTACCCCCGAAACGGTTTCCAAAATCATTCCGCTAGCAGAGTGCTCGAAGAGCAGCTGGCGACAACGACCGCAAGGCATCAAGACATTCCCGTGACCATCAACACAGGTGAAGGCAACTAGCTTGCCACCACCGGTCATCGTGAGGTTAGAAACTAGCGAGCATTCGGCACAAAGACCAACACCATACGAAGCGTTCTCTACATTGCAACCAGCCACGATGCGGCCGTCTTCGGTGATGGCAGCAGCTCCAACCGGAAACTTCGAATATGGCGCGTACGCCTTCCCCATTGCATCCTTCGCAACTTCGCGAAGGCCATCCCAGTCGATGTTCATAACTACCTCTATCGTCTTACTCTCAGCCTACGCAAAAAGAAGAAATCCCCCGGCGAAAAACCGAGGGATTTCTGCAAAGGCTTTTAGGCCAGCGGTAGACCTTCGCTGTCGGTTACCTTGCGCATTGCGATCAGGATGAAGTCGATCAAAGCCCAAACGCCACAACCACCTGCGGTCAGCAACTTAGCAATACCGAGGCCGGTCTGACCGAGCATGAAGCGGTCAACGCCAAAGACACCTAGGAACCAAGAAATTAGAAGCATGGTTACGTAGTCACGCTGCGAGAAGATCCCTGGAACCTGCTTGGCCATGAAAACATTGCCTGTCTTCGAGTCTTTGATTGGGGTCTCTCCCTTGATGTGACCTGCAACGGCCATCTGTCGAAGCTGGAATACGTTTAGAGGCTGCTCTCCGTAACCAGGGATCATGATGACCCAAATTGCTTCTGCGCTTGGCTGTTGGAAACCACCAAAGTTGTTGTAGGTCATGTTCTGTTCTCCTGTGTTGTTGTTTAGTGGAAGACCTGTGTTTGGGTCGAAGTTCATTGGCGAGGTGGCCATAGGAAGGGTTGCTGATGGTTTCTTAGCGATCGCAATCAAGCTCACTATGAGGGCGGGCCAAATCAAGATTGCCGCAAGCGGTGTAAACAATCCCCAGCCGAAGAAGTTCACCCAAGCCATAGGTTCCCAGTCTGCACTGGTGTCGGCCGCCCAAACAAAGGCGTCGTAAAGCGATTTACCAGGAAGGTGATTGACAACTACGTCGAACGAGAACCACTGGTCGATGATTGACATCGCATAGTAGGAAACGCAAGAGCTAAGGAACACTCCAAAGCCAGCAAGTGCAACTGCCACGATCGAAAGTTTCTTAGAGAGTAAGAGACCACCGGCCATGATTAACAATCCCAAGAAACCGACTGCAATTATTGCCCATCCTCCCGTGGATGGCTGATAGGTGCCTCTTGCCATGAAGTAGCCCAATGCCACGTCGCTGACAACTTCGCCAAGTATCCCCAAAACCAATGTGATGCGAAGAATTAGTTTGGCCAGCGAAGCCAGATTTGATTGTGTTGGCACTGGTGCCGATGCCGAGTATGCGGACAAGTATCCCCCTAGATGAAATTGTTTCTAACCAAGAAGAAGCCTAACGTAGAGACACTGGCCACTATCGCCAGCGTCAGGTTTAGCTCGGTTCGATACTTTGAACGTTTCGTTAGTTCATAAGCGATTAGAAAAACTGGGATGAAGTAAATCAGTGGGTTGAAGGCTAACGCGGTGGCTACGTCGCCGTGCAGCAGTGCGGTTAATGAGCGGGTTGTGCCGCAGCCAGGGCAGAGCAGACCGGTGGCAGCGTGAAACAGGCAGGGAATTCGGTATTCCCTAGGCCAGAGGGTCAGGTAACCGAGCACGCCAACCGCGGTGGCTGACCACCAAACGGGGCGGCTAAGGTTGAGCTTCATTTGTTGATGAAGTTAGCGATTCTGGTTAGACCCTCGGTGATTAGGTCTGGCGAGGTGCCGAAGTTGAATCGAACGTAGTTTGTGTACTGGGGTCCGTGTTCGTTTCCAGGAACTAGCGAAACTTTTGCGTGTTCGATTAGTTCGTCCACAGTTCGTTCGCCTAGACCCCACTTCTCAACGTTGATCCACGCGAGGTAGGTGGAGTTAGGGATTTCGTACTCGGCATCTGGCAGCAGTCTGGCCAGTTCCTCTTTTAGGAATTTGCGGTTGTGGTCGAGTTTCTCGAGGGTTTCGTCTAGCCAGTCGCGGCCATTCTCGAAAGCTTCGACCATACCGAAGGCGGCCAGGATCGATGAGCGCCAGTGAGCTGCCTCTGGAAGCTTGTTTGCCAGCGCCAGCATTTTCGGGCTAGCGGTGATCACGAAAGCACCCTTGAGGCCGGCTAGGTTCCAGCTCTTGCTAGCCGAGGTGATGCAGACGCCGGTTTCCTCGGCATCCTTGCCACAGGCTAGGTATGGAACGAACTCTTGTTCCTTGTAGACGAGCGGTGCGTGGATTTCGTCACTGATTACAACGGCACCGTGCTTGTTTGCCACACGGGCAAGTTCTTGTAATTCGTCCTTGCGGAAAACCTTGCCAACCGGGTTCTGTGGGTTGCAGAGCAGGAGGTATTTGACTCCAGCGGCAAACTTCTTCTCGATTCCTTCGATGTCTAGGTCATAGTTTTCCTGAAGCGGAACATCAACGATCTCGATGTCGAGCTCTTCGAGCCAGTGCCAGAAGCCGTGGTAGACAGGCGAGTTGATGATTACCTTGGAACCGGCTGCACCATTGCCTCGAAGGAATTCGACGACGCCTACACCAACATCGGTAACCAACTTGAACTGCTTAGTGTCGACACTCCAGCCCCAGCGATCTTTGGCGAAGCCAGCGAAAGCCTCGCCCAGTTCTGGAACTGGGCCAAGATAGCCGAGGTCGGAATTGGTGGCCATCGTGACGATGCGGTCACGAACGGCGTCGGCAATGGCAAAGTCCATCTCGGCAACGTGCATTGGAAGTACCTCTGCCGAATAACGGCGCCACTTAGATGAGTGTCGTGTGCGAAGTTCAGATAGTTCGGTCATTACTTGATTAGCACCGCCAAGGTTAGGCCGATCAGAGCTACACCGATGAACACGGCAATCACGGCGATCTTGCTGTTACTGGCACTACGTGCCTTGTTCTTGTTCATCAGTTTTTGGGCGTCATGAAGAGCAGACTTTGGCTTAAGTGTTTCGACTGGCTTAACTGAACGTTCAGAGAGGTTGATGTTCGAGGTGGTGATCTTCTGAGTCTTGGTTTTGCGAATTACCGCTTCAGGATCAACGTACTCTTCGATCTGAAGTTCGGCGTCTTCCTCTTCGACGACTACTGCGCCAGTGGTCCCGGTTGGGGTGACCGGTAACGACTCTTCAAAAGAATTGGTAACGGTTTGAGGTCCGCTTGCGCCGGTGACGGTGTTTTCATCGACAGGCTTAGAGAACGAAATTGTGGCATCTTCTACCTGGCGCTTCACCACGATGGTGCCGTCATCAACTTGGTCGCGAGCTACAACAATCGTTGCGTCATCCAACGACTCGCGAGGAACCACGATGGTTGCGTCATCGATTTGGCCACGAGAAACGACGATTGTCTTGTCGTCTAGCTCTTCTTTTTCCATTAGTACCTCTATGTGAAATGCTACTTCGCTGATTTTGGTTTGGTAACCAGTTTGCGAACCGATTCCCAGAGACCGCGGATGGCTGAGCCATCCGAGACCAAGGCACCCTGACTGAAGTTCACGGCGGCACTCTTGAGTTTGGCTAGCTGCGCCTTAGGTTTTAGAGCACGAACAAAGGACTTCATTGACAAAGCGGCACGAATTCGAGCGAATCGCTTTGATTCAGCCTTGAACGCCTGGAGCTGGCCATCGTAGATTTCCCAAGATCGGGCAACCAAGGCGTCCAACTCTTCATCTTCGAGGTCAACACTTTCGATTTCGGATGAACCGAAGGCCATCATGTTTGCCATTTCGGCTAGTTCGATGACGTCGGTCGATCCGGTCTGTCGCGCGTATTCGAGTCTGGTTAGGTTGCGAGGAGTTGGTGCTCCGAAATCAATCGAGGTGTCAACGAACTCTTCCCAAGCGCCAACCACCTTGGCGAATGGAATCTCGTGTTCGCGTCTGGCACGTCGACGACGACGCTTCATCAAAAGGATGACCAGGAAAGGGCCAACAAAGATTCCGCCGATTGTGCTGTAGCCAAGCGCAGGGAGGATGAAGTTATTCCAGAGGTCGTAAAGCCACTGCAATGGATCCAGCTTTGGCTCACAGGCCTTAGGGTTCTTGGCACACTCACCAGAAGTAGAAGGGCTTGCCTTGGTTGGTGGTAACACCGTTCCAGCGTCTTCACCGGCATCGGTTGGACGCTGTGGGTCACCCTGAGGAGGCGTGGTCAGGCTCAGTGGTAGTTCGAATTGCGGAGTGGCGTCGATCGCAAGCCACTGCCCGTTTGCACCTTGAACTTCAGCCCACGCAGCAAGGTTTGCGCCGTTACAGGTACCCGTGTCGCCGGTTTCGCTACAGCTAGGAACACCAGGCACATCTTCGATCTGGCCCGTGCGGAAACCAACCACAACGCGAGATGGGAAGCCCTTGGCAGCCGCAATCAGCGCGATCGCGGTAGCGAACTGTTCGTCGTCTCCAGCAGCAGCAACCAGGTTTTTTCCGGAACTCTGCTCTTCCTTGGTCAGTAAATCCTTGAACATCTTGTCGATGCGGGCAAGGTTGTGGCCGGCGGTTGACTTCTCAAACGAAGAGAGTTCAACCAAAGACATCCAAGTATCGGTGTTTTCCGAATTTGCAGGATCGGTCAGCGAGTGACTTAGGTAGCCGCGGTCGCGCAACTTCTTGGCGATGTCTTGAAGGTCTGCTCCGGTGCTGATCGAAACTTTCTGAGTGTCGAGCCAGGCGGTTAGTTGTTCCGGAATGAACTCCGGCGCGATAGTCGCGGCCGATGGCAAAATCTGGTTAGCGGCAACCGCCTCAGCTTCGTTATAGGTGACCTGGTAGTTCGCGTTGTTGCTGTTGCCAGGGATGATCGCTGCGGTGAAGGTGTTGCGGTTCACGAATAGTTCGTCCGACAGTTTGGACGCACCGGCTCCCGAGAACTTCACCTTGCGAACACCGGCAACCATTGGAAGCCAGATCGAATCGAGCGTGGCGATCTGAATGTTGAATACTCGTTCGGCGCCGTCCTGAGATGCCGGCAGCTCAGATGGAAGTCTGGAGAACAGGCTGTTTTCGTCGACGTTCGCATCCTTCTTAGGCGCTACGGTGAACGTGTCTCCATCGTAGTAAGGCATGGTGGCGATTCGAATTCGGTCTGGTGCATCCTTCACCGAATACGTGAGCAGCGGCGAAGTTAGCAACCCGGAGTTCGTGAAGTACATGCGGTAAGTGCTTAGCGGGCTGGTCTGGTGCTGGAGGTGCTTTACCTTCTCGATGCCGCTGCGCAGCACTTGGCGGTTGCTCGAGACTCCAATGAGCTGCATGGAAGAAACTGTCACGGCAACCGAAACGGTTACAACCAGCACACCCATGAGGCTACGACGCAACTTGCGGAACACCAGGTTGCCAGTTGTACCGAGCGACTCGGAGCGAACCATCAGGGTTTGGCGGCGGGCGGCTCTGGCGCCCCAGTTTAGGTAAACCACAAGAGCAACGAACAGGACGCTGCCGGTGACCAGCGGTGTCTCAATCGGAAGTCGGACTCCAAAGAGATCAAAGTCGCCAGGCACTCCGGTCAGGCCGAAGCTAATCCCAAAGATGACGATGGCGAGCACCGAACCAGCGGCGTACCAGTAGCGAGCAATCGGCCCAAACAGCAGCCAACCGAATAGCACACCGGAGATCAGATACAAGACCAGCACCGGGGAAAGCAGCGAGTGATATGTACCTAGCGGAAGTTCAATGGTTACGATCTGTTTCCAGGCCTGCACTGGTCCGGCTAGTGCTTCGATAAGTCCGTTTAGTAGATTGCCGCCCCCAAACATGGCACGTGGGTTGGAAAGTGGCAGAGCCAGCACCACGAACGAAAGCAGCGTAGCCAAAAGCATGGTGAGGTTAGAAACCTTGCGCAACGACTTCCAGGCACCGATGCCGAGACCGACCAGTAGCGAGACACCCACGGTGACGAACAAGTAGGGGTCTTGATAGATCGGCCAAACGAACCAGACCGAGAGCGCAGCCAGCGCGGTCAGGTAAGTAGCCAAGACTAGTCGAGTTCTCATCGGACGAACCTACCCATCAGTCCGACCAGATCCTCGATGACCTGGATGGTTAGCACTTTCATGCCATTCATTTCGAAGAACTTTGGTTCAGCGTCGTTTCGACCATCGGCAATCACGAACAGGATTCCGATATTGTTTGGCAGGGTCATCTTGACCTGCTGCATGTCACGCGGGGTGAACGAAGATCCAACCACTAGGACGGCGAGCGATACGTCTGGGTGCTTAGACATCGCGAGTCTGCAAACATCCTTCAGTGACATCGCTTCATCGCTGACATTGATCTGGCAGAGGTCTTCGAGAAGTCGCTTCTTCGTTTGAACCTTGAATTCGTTGATTGCGAACATTCGTCCACGGGCTAGCTTTGGAACCTCGTCACTGGCGATGACACTGATCTTGCGTTCGTCGCGAATCGCGCTCAAACCGAGTGAGCCAGCGGCGCTCACGGCGACTTCGAATTCGTCGGTGCCTTCAAGGTACTCGTTGCGATTGAGCCCGAGCATGACCAACATCTTGGAACGACGGCTCTCTTCATATTGACGAAGCATGAACTTGCCGGCTAGGCCTAACTTAGCGGTGAGCTTCCAGTGGATGTGTTTGGGGTTGTCGCCGACCACATATTCGCGAACCGAGTGGAACGACATATCCGAGTCCACAATGCTCGAGGTTGGATCACCTTCGAGGTCGCGCAGAATTCCCTCGCGGGTTGGAGGAAGCTGCCTGGTCTGCGGATGAACGAAAATGTCTCGCTGCTCCTTGAGGCGGTTCTCACGGCGAAGGGTTGCTACCGGATCGGTTCGCACGGTCGTGATTGGACCGAGCTTTAGAACACCACGACGCTGAGATGGGACCACATAGTTGATGGTCTTAGTCTCTCCGGCACGAAGTAGCGGAATCGAGAACTCTTCGATTGATTCACCGATCTGCACTTCAAGCACACCGGGTAGTTCCAGGTGATTGCTGGTGTTTGTGACCTGAATCGGTGCATCAGCCTGCTCCCCTGCGACCAGGTGGTCATCAGGCAATTCGAACCCGATTAGGTAGTTGTTTCCGCCGATAAGGAAAGGAACGGCGACCAACAAAATAATCGTGGAAATTGCACCGAGGAATGCGAACTCTGGCCAATCTAGGACGACACCGAGCGGAACCCAGAGGAGTGCAAAAACGATTGCAATCCAGCCGACTTTGGTGATGGTTTCGGCAAGCCACTTGCGAGCTTGGCCTAAATACTTGAGAGCGGTTTCGGTAACCGAACCGAACTTCTTGAGGGTAAGCGAAACGCGACCGGTAACGGTCGTAGCACCACGGGTGATAGTCGCCGTGGAGTCTTGCGTTTCGCTCTTACTCATACTTCGAAGTTTCCGGTTGGTGGGGTTACGTTCTCAAGCACCTGGGCAACAATCTGCTCAGGCTTCACGCCATCGAATTCGGCATCTGGAGTCAGCACGATACGGTGAGCAAGCACCGGACCGGCTAGGTACTTCACATCATCTGGAGTGATGTAGTTGCGACCGTTCGCCAGAGCCCAGGTCTTGGCTAGCTTGGTCAGGTTACGAGCACCTCGAACCGAGGAACCGACGCGAATCTGCTTGGCCTGGCGAGTTTCCTCGATGATCGAAACGACGTAGCGAAGAATTGCTTCGTTAGCGATTACCTCGCGCGACATAGCAGCCATCTTCAAAATGTCTGCACCCTTGGCGACCGCGCTCAGGGTCTTCGATACCTGTGCGGTCTCGCGAAGAATGTTCACGGTTGACTCGGTGTCTGTGTAACCAACACTGGTTTTCACCATGAAACGGTCCAGCTGTGCTTCAGGAAGCGGGTAGGTTCCGCTCTGTTCGATTGGGTTCTGGGTAGCGACCACGAGGAACGGAACACCGGCTGCGCGGCGTACTTTACCAACGGTCACGTGACGTTCTTCCATCGCCTCGAGCAGCGCCGACTGGGTCTTTGGTGATGCACGGTTAATTTCATCGGCTAGAACGAGGTTCGCGAAGATTGGACCCTCCTGGAACTCAAAGGACTCTTTCTTCTGGTTGTAAACCTCAATACCGGTGATGTCCGTAGGTAGAAGGTCGGGAGTGAACTGGATACGCGAGTACTTTGCCTCGATCGATTCCGAGATCGCTCTAGCCAGAGCGGTCTTACCGGTACCAGGTACGTCCTCGAGGAGAACGTGTCCCTCGCTGATCATCGTGGCTAGTACGAGCTCAACCACGTGCCGCTTGCCGAACAACGCCGTTTCCACGTTGCCCACAATGGCTTCGAAGAGTTTCTGGAACTCCTCCTGCTGCTTTTTGCTAAGTGCCATTTCTTTCCTTTTGTTTTATTTATTGTGTTCCGCAAGTGAACACAAATTTTGCTACACCCGTAAGGCCTCTCACCTTCGAGCTGGTACTGCTTCCCCTCAGTTCCACCGAAATCGACTTGTAGGTCTTTCTCGTAGGGAATTTCCATCCGGTCACCATATCCATTGAGCCTTCGCCCGATGGAGTAAGCGACACATAGTTCGGAGCCGTGTCGACTTCCCAGAGCTTACGTCCGTTGGAAGTTTGCAGGCCGTCGCCGGTGAGCTTGAAGTCGATTTCTTCACCCGGGGTACACAGGCTTGTTGTGGCTTTGTTATCGGTGTTTACCAGAATCAGTGACTCAATTCCGGTGATGCGCATCTGCCAGGAACGACTTGTTGAAACTGGTTCCAGCTTGCGTTCGCCCGGGCTACAGGTTTTGTTATCTGAGGTCATACAGTAACGCACCCAAATCACCGGTGCCGTTCCGAATGCAGTCGACTTGATGGTCTGAGACCAGGCGCCCGACTTATCTGCGGTGCCATTGAACCATGCGGTAACGCCAGCCTTGCTTTCTTCCCTGCCGATCTTTACCAACCATTCGGCCGAAGTCACCACGCCAGAGCCATTCTTGTTTATGTTCGGGGTTGGACTGATGTCGTAAGCGAAGGCGCCTGCCGCAGGGTCGGAGAGGGTCGATAGCGACTTACCAAAGACAGTCGCGTAGGCAAAACTGTTCGAAATGCAGACGTAAGGGGTGTATCCGGTGTTCTCTTGAATATTCGCCAGAGCCGGTGACTTCAAATTCTCGAGAGCCGCATCACTGGAAGTGTAGCTGCCGCGCGCGAGGATTATGCCGGCACCACCGGTTACGGTCACATCGGTGTGAGTCGAATTACTCCAGTCACAGCGAGGAGCCGTGCCACCAGGGAACATTGCGAAGACCGCGTAGACCGACTGGTCGCTGAAGTTGCGACTGACGTTTACCGCTGTCAGGCTTCCAGTCCAGGAAGGGCCGGAACGCACAGTCTTAGCGGTGATCGATTCAATCTTTGGTTTACCTACCACTCGACCGATCCAGGTCGCCGAGTTGTCCTCGACCAAATCCTTTACCGGAGGGTCCACGCGACCGTAAGCCGAAACCGTGATCTTGCTGCGAACACCGGGTTTTGCTTGAACGCGAATCTTGAACGAATCGAAATTACCCGCGGTGAGTTTTGGCACAGGGTTACCCACTCCACCGGAAATTTCATAGCGGGCCACCGAAGGGTCGACTACCGGGAAGATGGTCACCTCGGCAACACCGGCACTTTCGGTGATCTGCGGGTCATAAACTGCAGCCGCCTTGATGTTGCTCTTCGAAAGCTTCTTTGGTGCGCGGTAGGCGTAGGCGTCCTTGATTACACGCGGAGACTTCGATGATCCTTGTGCGTTGATCGCCTTCACCGAATAGGTGTGGAGGTTCCCCTTGTTTACGCCATCGTAGGCATCCAGGTTCGAGATCAGGCAGCGGGTTATGCCGCCGGATTCATCGATGTCACAGTTGGATACTTCACCACGCTCATCGACGATGTCGAAGGAGGTCACTTCAGGGAACGAACCAGTTGGTGGAACAAGCTGCAGAGTGATGCTGGAGCCGGTGTAACCAACCTGGGTCACCGAACGCACGTTGCCAGGGATACCTTCGAAGCTGAACTCAAGGGTGCCGTCTCCTACACGCCCTTCGCGGTCGAGGACCTTGTAGGGAACTATGCACTTAGCACCTTCAGGCTTGTCGCTCCAGGTGGCGTAGATGCGATCGGCCGAAGTTTTGATACTCACCTTGCCACAGGCGTACTTGTTCGAACCCGCACCGTAATTCACGTCACCGTTGGAGTAGTTGAATGGCGCGAACACCAACGGAGTACCGTCGTAAGGGTTGTAGGCGCCGGGCGTGCTGTTCATCTGCGATGCGGAAATCTCACAGCCAGTTTGGCCAGCCGAGGTTGAACAGCCCAAGATTAGAGTCGGCGCGACCGGTTTGTTTTCAGGCAGCTGTCCAACAACTAGGACGAGGTTCGCTGACTCGGTATCTGGGTAGCCAACTACCGAAATCTTGATGTTGCGTTTTTCACCAGCACGGGAGTTACCGAATGCCTTGATTTCCAAAACACTGGAGCCAGACTTGAACTTCAATTCAAATAGGTCAGAACCGCCCTCAAACTTGTATTTCAGGCTCGAGGTATCTTTGCCGTACCAATCGGTCATATCTTGCAGATCGAATTCCTGCGTTGCGCTAGTTCCTGGAATCACGGTTAGCTGGTGATCACTCAGAACTGGCTTAGGGTCCTTCGGAGTGACCGAGATTGGAACCAGGATGGTGACGAAGTCATCTTCAGCACCCTTGATCTTCAGTTCGATGTCACAGAAATCACCCCAAGGCTCGCCGTTTCCAGCCGAGTAAGTGATCTTGGTTCCGGAGGTTACCGAACACTTAGCGTTCGGACGCACTCCGTGAGCCTTGACCTTACCGATTACTAGTGGGTCTGCAACGTTGGTTAGGTCGGCGATGTCGAAGTCGACCGTTTTGCCTTCATCGACGGTCTGGCGCGAGGCGGCCGGATCGAAGGTGATTCGCGGCTTGGTGCCAGGCAGGTGCATTAGTCCGTAACTGAATACCTCTTCGCCGTAGAAGTTGGTGCCGGTCAGTTTGAAGATCACGATGCGGGGATCTTCAGGCTTAGCGCTAGCCGAAATCTTGACCCCACCGCCCACGTTAAAGCCTGCGGTGTCACCCCAGAGCGAGAGCTTGAGTTTCGACGTATCACCCGAGGTCCAAATCACCTTATTGGAGATGACGTCGATACCGCCGTTAACGAGGTCATCCAACTGAGCCGAGGTCACGAAGGTGTCGGTGATGTCCGGTGCATCCTTGAGTGCGTCCGAGGTCACCTTGACGTTGATGTAGCCTTCGGCGGTACTGCCGCTAGCGCCCTTCACCGTATATGTGAATCGCATGACCATTGGAGCGGTGCCCGCCTTAACGGTGACCAAGTTGGTTCCCTTGGCAACAGAAAGCGCAGCCTCCCAAAGGCGATAGTTGGTCGAGCCCTTAGGTGCATCTGGGATGACCGACTTTTCAACCAGGGCCATCGGCTTCTTAGCGTTTGCCTGTGGGTCGAAGTCATTTGAAACCGGATCGACGACTACCTTGTTAGCAGCGCCGACCAATACTTCCGCGTAGTCGTTGACTGTCACCGGTGCTGTGTCTGGGTCACCACCGATAATCGCGACCTTCACTCTGGCCGCACCGGAAACCATACCGGAGCTATCAACCAGAGTGTAGGTAAAGGTGTCTTGACCGGTGACGCCATCGAGGGCCGAGTACTCGATCGAGGCGCCGTCCGGGTTGATATAGGCGGCACCCTTGTCACCCTTGATGCCGGCGATGGTTTGAACCAGCACCGAATCTCCGTCTGGATCAACGCCGGAGGTTGGCACAGGAATATTTACGGTTTCACCTGCTCGCACTCGGGCGAATAGGTCGACCGGAATCGGGGCCTGACCGGAACCATCCGCATCAACCACCTTTATGTTTAGCGTGGCGAGCGTTTTTACCAGCGGGTTGTTGGAAGCGTAAACCTGATAGCCACAGCTGTAACCACCGGCCTTCTCAGGCGCAACGACTCGAATCTTTCCACCGCCGGCAAAGATTAAACCGCCAGGGATACACGAGGTCTTTTCTTCCTGTTGCAACGACTTCGAGTCAATCGCGAGAGGAATTCCGGGGTTGCCGATGTCGTTTGCTAGAACATCGATTTCAGCCGAAGCACCGGCGCGAATCACAACCTGATCTCGGCGTGCAACAACTGGCTTGGCTTCAGGAGTTGGCATTACATAGACGAACGCCTGCCCCTTGGCCTTGTAATCACTGGAATCATCACCATCGCTCAGCGTGTAGTTAATGACTCCGACAAACCCGGTGGCACCCTTCTCATTTTCACCTCGGACACGAAGGTTGCCTCCGCGAATTTTAGCGACCAGAAGCAATGATCCAGTTTTCATTTTTGTGGTTAGGTTGCTAACCACCAAAGACTTACCCGCTGGGTTGTGTGCGGCGGTGAAAACATTGACCGAGGTGTCAAGCCCTGGACTGAGCAAGACGGTGACCGGTGAAGTCGAGAGCTTTAGAGCCTCACCCTGCACCACATTTACTCGAACGATCGAACTGACCTCAGCACCCGAAGCGTCTCGCAGGGTCAAACTGAACTGGGTTGGTTTTGTGTCGCTTGCAATGAACTTAACCTTTGCGCCGTCGACCATTTCGAAATCAACCGGATCGCTTTCGCGAACCTTGTGAAGGTCAGAGATTGAGAGTACCCCTTGAACACCGCTGGTGTAGTCGGCGAAGTCAACGGTTACCGGCTCATTAGGTGTGGCGACAATAACCGGAGCATCGAACATGAAGCTGGCATCCGGTTGCACAGCAATGCTGATCGCCTTCTTCGTTTCGGCACCGCGAACATCCCTCACGGTCACGTCCACGGTGACCTGCGAAGAGCTCTTCTCCCCCGCATTTTCGTTTTGGTAAACAAGTTCACCAGCCGAGGTGAAGGCAACGTTTCCTTCGCCCGAAGTTATTTCAGCCTTGGCAATGAAGAAGCGGTCGCCCTCTGGGTCAACCCAACCATTTAGATATGGAATGGTGACTTCAGAACCAGGACGGACCGAGACGAA
>JBEBAN010000001.1:0-74904 GCA_041158865.1 Actinomycetota bacterium | reverse complement strand
GTGGCTACCATGTAAGGGTTCTGGATCGCTTCGTCGATGGCGTCATCGAACTTTGCGTTGAGCTCATAGAAAACGTTGGCACCGATCTCGCCACCGAGAATCAGCGACTTCGAGTTTTCGAATTCTTCCCAAAGCTTTTTGAATACTTCTTTGTCTGCACGCTGTGCAGCAAGTCGAGCCGCCTGTTCCTCTAAGCCTTCGCGAACCTCGTAAAGTTCGGTGACGGTTTCGAGTGAAAGCTGGGAGACAACAACGCCGCGGCCAGGCTCGGTGTTGAGCATGCCGTCGGCGACTAGGCGATTGAAGGCTTCACGTAGTGGAGTGCGGGAAACCCCGAGACGCTCCGACTGCTCCACTTCACCGAGCACGGTACCGGCTGGCAACTCTCCCGCGACGATTTCGTCGAGGAGTTTGCGGTAAGCGCGGTCACTAGCTCGCATCGTTCTCCAATCAGTGAAACAACAAGATTGTATACAGAAAAGATAACAAATTGCCAAATATCCGTATAAACAGGGTTTTCAAA
Source organism: Actinomycetota bacterium (assembly GCA_041158865.1). Lineage (GTDB taxonomy): Bacteria > Actinomycetota > Actinomycetes > Actinomycetales > Microbacteriaceae > Rhodoluna. Next base: position 74,381 of record JBEBAN010000001.1, on the reverse strand, counting down.
TTGCTTTTGTAATAGTTTTTGTATACATTTCATCTAAACACGAAAGTTTCTGGTTCGTATAAAAGTCTCAATGGGGAGTACCTAATGAACGCAAACGGCAACTACAAGGCCACCTACTCGGCAAGCACCGAGAACCCAGGTCAGTTCTGGCTCGAAGCTGCAGCCGGCATCGATTGGGTCGATGCACCTGTGAAAGCCCTGGACGATAGCGCCGCCCCGGTCTACCGCTGGTTCCCAGACGCGAGCCTAAACACTTGCTACAACGCAGTCGACCGCCACGTTGAGAACGGTCGCGGCGACCAGACCGCGATCATCTACGACTCCACGATGACCGGCACCAAGAACACTTACACCTACAGCGAGCTGCTCGAGCGCGTTGCCGCATTCGCCGGAGCACTTCGCGACCAAGGCGTTGGCAAGGGTGACCGCGTACTGATTTACCTACCGATGGTTCCTCACGCGATCATCTCTATGCTGGCCTGCGCCCGTCTTGGCGCGGTTCACTCCGTGGTGTTCGGTGGATTCGCCGCTAACGAGCTTGCCGTACGCATCGACGACGCAACCCCGAAGGTAGTAGTCACCGCTTCCGGTGGTTTCGAGCCAGGCCGTACCGTTGAATACCTGCCAATCGTTGCCGAGGCACTCGCCCTATCCAAGGGTTCCGTGAAGTCGGTCATCGTCAAGGATCGTCCTAGCATCGATGTGAAATACAGCGACTACGACGGCCAGGGCGGAGTTCACTGGATGGACTGGGACGACGCCGAAGGTAAGTCGAGCCCAGCCGACTGCGTTACCGTTGCCGCAACCGACCCGCTATACGTTCTCTACACCTCCGGAACCACCGGCATGCCTAAGGGCATCGTTCGCGACAACGGTGGCCACGCAGTAGCGCTCAACTGGAGCATGAAGAACATCTACAACATCGATGCCGGCGACATCATGTGGGCCGCCTCGGACGTTGGATGGGTGGTTGGCCACTCCTACATCGTCTACGCTCCGCTGTTTGCCGGTGCCACTACCCTGATCTACGAGGGCAAGCCGATTGGCACCCCAGACGCAGGCGTCTTCTGGCGCATCATCGAGGAATACAAGGTGAAGGTTCTGTTCACCGCACCTACCGCGATCCGTGCCATCCGCCGAACCGACCCTGAACTCGACTTCCTAAAGAAGTACGACGTCACCAGCCTCGAGACCCTATTCCTAGCCGGCGAGCGCCTCGACACCGAAACTTATCACTGGGCCAACGACGGTCTGCACTGCCCGGTCGTTGACCACTGGTGGCAGACCGAAACCGGTTGGCCAATCACCTCGAACCCTCGCGGTATCGAGACCCTAGATGTGAAGCCGGGATCGTCAACGGTGCCGGTTCCCGGCTATCACGTAGAAGTTGTGGATGGAAAGGGCCGAGCTATCAAGGCTGGCGACGAAGGCAACATCGTCATCAAGCTACCGATGCCTCCTGGCACCCTAGCCAGCCTCTGGAACCGCCCGGAAGGCTACAAGGATGCCTACCTCGCCGCCTTCCCTGGTTACTACACCACCGGTGACTCCGGCTACATCGACGAGGACGGCTATGTCTACGTCATGGGTCGCACCGACGACGTCATCAACGTTGCCGGTCACCGTCTATCTACCGGCCAGTTGGAAGAAGCGCTCGCCCACCACAGCGCAGTTGCCGAGTGCGCTGTCATTGGTGTGAAGGACGAGCTGAAGGGTCAGCGGGCTATGGGCTTCGTAACCCTGAAAGCTGGCAACAACGAAGACCACGAGCAAATCTGCACTGAACTCGTCAAGTTGGTTCGCGACATTGTTGGACCAGTAGCCGCGTTCCGCGATGTCGTTATCTTGCAGCGCCTACCAAAGACTCGCTCAGGAAAGATCCTCCGCAAGAACATGCGTCAGATTGTGGACGACGAGCCGGTCAAGGTTCCGCCAACCATCGAGGACCCAACCGTCCTCGATGACCTGCGCGCCGCTCTAGGCAAGTAAGCGAAATATGTCTTCTTAGTCGATAAACGCGCCGTAGTTACCGGCGGCGTCGGTGTTCCCATATTCATCGGCAATTAAACCAATTACGATAACTTCATAATTAATTCCGCGAGCGGCTTCCTCTGTAAAAAAGTAATGTTGCAACTGAGAGATACCAACCCAGAAATCTTTATTATTCGTGGTGTGCAAAATTCCATCGGTGGAATAGTCGGAAATTGGCTGGTAGCCGTTATCTGACCGTCCTCCAAATCCATCGGACCATTGGCGTAGCCCAATATCGGCCAGCTGGATGTCAAAGACTTCTTCGTCAAACGAGAATTTAATTTTGCCGTAGTCAACAACAGCATCTACCAGCTCCAAAGAACCGCTGGATAGTTCTGGTCGATAAATATCTAGCCTCGCAACACCCGAGATAGTTACACGGCGGCCAGCATAGACTCCAGTTGGAACCGTGTAGGTTCCAACGGATTCATTCCCTGCCACGTCCGTAACCGCTTCCGCCCACATTGAGAATTGCAAATCTGTAGCCATGTAGTCGTGGGCTGCAACCGTGAATCGGTAGTTTTCACCGGTCTTCACCAGGTTCGATAGCTCCAGCATTGAGAATGCAGGATCGCTAGGGATTCGAACATCCGAAAGTTCAAAACCAACAATTGGTTCAGACGGAACTAGATTCATATGCTTGAAAGAGTTCGGGGCAATCTCGCCTTCTTCCCAATCCCAGTTCAACGTCGGTTTCGTTCGATCGATGTTTACTTCCAGAGGCGCAGAAACACTAGAAGTGAGTCCCGCGATTGACGCCTGGGTCGTGTAGGTGTGAGTACCCGCGGTAGGGCTGGATGGAACCGTAATCGAAAAAGCTCCGTCAATGCCAGCGGTGGCTGTAAGCCCAGTCGAAACACCACCGTCCAGCAAAGTGACACTTGAGTTTGGGAATGCGGTTCCGTTGATGACCAAGTCCGTGGCATTAGTGATGTTGTCGGTTTGCGAGGCACCCGTGTCTGAAGCGGCAGCAAGATCCACGGACGACGGCGCGATAAGTGGACAGGCACTGATATTCGATCTGGACTTAGTCTTGGTGGTTGCGATTATCTTCGAGCCATACTTAACTCGCAGAACCGACGTGGATGGCAGAACGGCTTGAGTGCACAAGGTGGCCGCACCAGAAGAGCTCAACAAAACCGAAGTTAGTCTGGTGTACTTGAGTTTTTTCCTAACCAAGGTGCCGAGTTCAATCACGACTGTCTTGTTTTTGTACTTTGTGGTCATCGCCAATTTCAGTGGGGCGCCGTTTACTAGGGTTCTACCCACCGATAGTTTGGGGGAAGCAGCTTCGGCGGACTCTACGGCAACACCCGAGAGCATTGCTATAGACATCACAACTGTAAGAAATAGTGCTCCAATTTGCTTGCTTGCCTTGATGCCGTTCACTGAAAGCCTTTCGCCATGTTTGAGTAAGTCTAAAGTCTCTGGACGTACTTTACGAATGCTATTGTCTTCGACGGGCGGGAACCAAAGCCCAAAGAATTGCTGCTGCGTCGATGAATTCCTGAGCGATGGCGTTCTCGGTGATGGTCACCAGACCGAAGGCTCCGCCAAGCATGGCGATCAGGGATAGCCCCATACCAATTCCGGCAGCCTGAAGCGCTCGGTTGCGAGCAGCATTGGCGGCGTGAATGGCATCGGCAAGACGACCGATCGAGTCTTCAACGATGACCACCGAGGCCGTTTCACTAGCCGCTGTGGCTCCCCTGGCGCCCATAGCCACACCAACATCTGCGGCGGCGAGAGCTGGTGAATCGTTGATGCCATCGCCAACCACCAGTACGGCACCAGATGCATTGGCTTTCTCCTGTTGAACCAGCTTGAGTTTGTCCTCCGGTCGGCACTCGGCATAAACCTCATCAACCCCGACCTCGAAGCCAACTGCTTCGGCGGCCGGCTTGCGGTCGCCGGTTACGAGCAGAACCTTATCGATACCCCAGCGCTTTAGGGTCTGAATGGTTCCCTTAGATTCTGGGCGAATTGGATCGTCGAGATCGATGACGCCGATGACCTTACCATCGCGATCAACACCGATCTGCAGCGAGGCGGTTACCTTCACCCAGGCTGGCGCTGGTTCATAGAGACGACCAACTCGGATCTTGTGACCGGCAACCGTGCCAACCAAACCTTCACCGAGAATCTCTTGAACCTCTTCGGCTGGTAGCGGTTGAATGTTTCGCAGCTGGGCGCCGCGAACTACCGCCTTGGCAAGAACGTGAGAACTAGCATGTTCCATACCGGCGGCGATTGCCAAAAGTTCTTCTTCGGAAACACCTTCTGCAACCTGAACGCCGGTGATCTCAGGGCCGCCATGAGTCAGGGTTCCGGTCTTGTCGACCAGCAGCACCTTGGCTCGGGCGAGCTGCTCGAGTGCTGCGCCGTCTTTGATGATTGCTCCGTGTTTCGCGGCATTTGAGATTCCGGCGATGATTGCAATCGGAATTGCGAGGATGAGCGGGCACGGGGTTGCTGCCACGATTACCGCAATTGCGGGTTCAACGTCACCGGTGATTAGCCAAGTGGCTCCAGCAAGCACGATACTCAGTGGCACAAACCAGAGAGCATAGCGGTTAGCGATTCTCACGCCAGGAGCCGAGTGTGCCTTGGCATTTTCCACCAAGCGAACCAGCGCCGAGTAGGTTGATGATTCCGCTGTCGTGGTTGCGATTAGTTTCACTGGGTCGCCGGCGTTGACGACTCCAGAAGCCACATCTTCCCCGATTGCACGATCAACCGGCAGCGGTTCGCCGGTGAGTGCGGATTCATCGAACGAGGCTGCGGCCAGTAGCGTTCCGTCCACCGGAACCACCTCACCGGTTCGAACCAGGAAGGCATCTCCAACTTTTACATCGTGAACGCTGTGTTCACTGACTTGGCCTTTTACATCCACCAGCTGGATGGTCCGCGGTGCTCGCTGAACCAGTGCTTCAAGTTGCTTGCGGGCACGGCCGGCCGCCCAAGACTCCAGCGCACGCCCGGTCGCCAGCATCAGCGAGACGATGGCACCAGCAATCCACTCACCGATTAGCGAGGTGGCAACGATTGCGATGAATGCCAAGATGTCCGAGCCGATTTCACCCTGACGAATCGAAACCCAAACTAGGCGAACCGAAAGCAACAGGCCAATGGCTGAACCGACGTAGAACGGGATGTCACTACCTAAGGCCAACCCAAGAATGAGGGCCAGGCTGGTGCCGGCTAAGAGTATAAGTGAAGACTTAGATACCTGACGCACGAGCGATGCTCACTTGTTCGTCGCGGTCCACAACCTTGACGCGCTCGCGCTCTACCGGACCAGTGAATCCATCACCCAGAGCCAACTCGTGCTCGTTTAGTTTTAGCCAACCTGCCCAGTCGGTGAACTGAACCCCCTTGGCACGCAGACCTGCGAGCACCTGCTCAAGCTCTGGCTCGGCCGGGTCTTCGAAATTAGAGACATCGGCAACCAGATTCTCGATGGTCTCCATTGCGTCTGATTTGGTGTGGCCGATCAGACCTACCGGACCACGTTTAATCCAACCGGTAGCGAATAAACCGTTTAGTGTCTTGCCCAATTCATCTACGACGCGACCGCCCACATTACGGATGACGCCCTTGGTGTCATCGTAAGGAACCTCAGGGAGGGCACTACCCCAGTAACCGATAGCTCGGTAGATGGCCTGCAGCGGATACTTGCGCTCCTCGCCCTTGCGGTCGAAGACCATACCGGTCACGTGACCGTTCTCGCCAACGATTTCCTTCGGCTGGTGCCAGAAGTGAAGGTGGAGGCGGCGCTTGGCAGGTTCAGCCTCGCGCTCCAGCCAAGACTGCATGACTCGAGCCATTACGCGATGCTGGTTGGTGACTCCCTCGGCATCCTCGTTGAACCAGCCTTCAGGGAAGTCCTCTGGGTAAAGCACGATCTCAACGTCCTTCACCTCGCCGAGCTCACGAAGCTCGATAGGTGTGAACTTAATGTCGGCTGGGCCACGACGACCAAAGACGTGGACGTCGGTGACCGGAGAAGTCTTCAAGCCTTCATACACGTTCGCAGGAATGTCCGTGGTCAGCATGTCATCGGCCTGCTTGGCAAGCACGCGGGCGACGTCGAGCGCCACGTTTCCATTACCAAGAACAGCAACTTGCTCTGCCTCTAGCGGCCAGGTTCGCGGGTAGTCTGGGTGACCGTCGTACCAGGAAACGAAGTCGGCTGCACCGTACGAGCCGTCTAGCTCAACCCCAGGGATGTTCAATTTGGCGTCCTTGATGGCACCGGTTGCAAAAATCACCGCGTGGTAGTGACGCTTCACGTCGTCCAGCGTTAGGTCACGACCGAACTCAACGTTTCCGAAGAAACGGATATTGCCGGCATCCAGCATCTCGTGAAGAGAGTTCACGATGCCCTTGATGCGTGGGTGGTCAGGCGCAACACCGTAGCGGATGAGACCGTAAGGGGCAGGGAGCGAGTCGAAGAGATCGATGGTTACGTTCTCGTAGGAGTGAGCCAGGATGTTTCCGGCATAGATTCCTGCTGGACCTGCGCCAAAAATGGCGACGCGTAGGGCTTTAGTCATGATGCTTCTAGTTTAAAGCCCGCCCCAGTGTAGGTAGCGGTTCGATAGGCGCATCTTCGAGTAATAGATGTAACCTTTTCGTCCGGCCGCGTTGACCCAGACCCAGCCACGTTTGTTCCAATAGACCTTAATCGGGGTTCCCGCCTTGATGGTCTTGATGACCCAGCCTGCTGGACTGGAGCGTAGGTAAAGCTTGGTTGGTGCTACGAGTTGGTAGGTCGAATAGCTCGATGTAGTTTCAATGTCACCCTGCCAGGCCCGATAGACCAGGTCACTGACTCCACGAACGGCTGGGCTGGTGGCGTCATTGGTTCCAATTACCACGAGGACGTAGGTGCTGGTTGGTCCATAGATTATGGCGCTGTCGCCTTCGATCATTCCGCTATCAACGAGGAGGTTGCCCGATTTCGATGCCACCTGAGTTCCAACAGGTAGCGCCGAAGAAATGCGGGCTCGCCAGATTTGTGCCTTCAGGTATTCGATGAACTTGGCTGTGTAGATGGTGCTCAAGAGTTCGCCGCGGTGAAGTTTCGCTAGGAAGGTCGCGACGTCGTCCGTCGTGGTTTCTTTGGTGACGTATTTGCCGTGACTGTCGAGGACGATTCGAGAGTCGGCGAGTCCGAGGTCGGACAGCCTCGTGTTTACATAGGCGTTGCCGAGCTTGGCACGAATGTCAACCGTGCAGTAGTTGTCCGAATAGGAGATCATCAATTTGAGGCAGGTGCCCAGTTGGTAGCCCGAAACCAGCTTGGTTGCGTAACCCAAGTTCCCCTGCTGAATCTTTTCAAGAGCCAACCAGGCATAGTAGAGCTTGAAGATTGAGGCTGGGTCTACCGTTGAGGATCCATTTATGTGAACACTTCGATTACTTCCGCCGAGTTCTAGAGCGGTTACAGAATAATGGCCAGTCTTGTCGGCGAGATAGTTATCGATAGAGGTGTGAAGACCGGCGTCATTGGCTGCACGCGCTGGAGCGGCAACTAGCGTCACCGCCAAAAGTATCAGCGCCGCAAGACCTTGTTTCAACTTCATCGCTTCTAGCCAAACACACAAACCTGAGAGTTAAAGGAATAGAGGCTCCAGGAAAGCCCGAGCCTCTATTCACTGAGGTTTACTTAGGTACTGCCTTGCTGAAGGTCACGATGATGTATAGACCAACCATCATGACACTCGAGGAAACAAGGAAAGAAAGCGCTGCCGATAGACGGTAGGCAACCTGAGCAGCGAAGTGGTCTTTCTTCTTCTTATTCTTACCAGCGATGGCTAGGTGCTGGGCGTTCGCAAGCAACCGGATGCCGATTGCGAAGAAAGTAACCACGATTGCAGCGGCACCGATAGAGGTACCCGCGACCAGAATTAGGTCATTCCATTTGATTTCGATCATTACTTCTTACCCTTCTTGCTCTTCTGGGCTGCCTTCTTGGTTTCCTTGCGCACCTGGCGAGGACTCTTGATAGCAACGCCAACCTCTTCTACTCCGCCTTCGGCGAAGCTCTTGTGGTTGATCTTGTTCTTGCGGGATGCCTGGAAAATCAGAACGATTAGGACGACAGCTAAGATGGCGTCAAGTACCAGTCCGGTGGTTCCAAGGCCACGGGTAAGCAGAGCAGAAAGCATACCGACCACTGCAGCTGCAGGAAGGGTTAGGAACCAGCCAATCACGATCTGGCCAGCCTTACCCCAGCGAACCTGAGCGCCGGTGCGACCTAGACCAGAACCAATTACCGAACCGGAAGCAACCTGAGTGGTCGACAGAGCGAAACCTAGGTAGCTCGATGCCAGAATGGTTGAACCGGTCGCGACCTCAGATGCAAAGCCTTGGGCCGGACGGATCTCGGCTAGTCCGTGACCCATAGTCTTGATGATTCGCCATCCACCCGAGAAGGTTCCCAAAGCGATTGCGAGAGCAGCGGAAAGGATTACCCAGAACGGGATAGCGGCATCAGCGGTCTGCATTCCACCAGCAATCAAAACCAGCGTGATTACACCCATGGTCTTCTGAGCGTCGTTGGTACCGTGTGAAAGTGCAACTAGCGACGACGAGAAGATCTGACCGATCTTGAAACGTCCGCGACCAGTTGCCACGTTCTTAGAACGAGTGGTGATGATGTAGGCGAGGCTGGTTGATAGCCAGGCAGCGACACCTGCGATGAATGGAGCGAATAGGGCTGGGATCAGCACCTTCTCGATAATCTTCACGAAGTTGATGGCGTCCATACCACCGTAAACAAAAGCGGCACCGATCAGGCCACCGAAGAGCGCGTGCGATGACGATGATGGAAGACCTAGGAACCAGGTGGTTAGGTTCCACAGGATCGCACCGGTCAAACCGGCAAAGATCATGGCTGGTCCCCAACCAATCAGGTCTCCATTGATGGTGTCGACCGAGATTGTCTTAGCTACTGCAGTTGAGATGAACGCACCTATTAGGTTCATGATTGCAGCGATGATGACCGCGGTGCGAGGCTTCATAGCCCCGGTAGCGATAGGGGTAGCCATTGCGTTAGCAGTGTCGTGGAAACCGTTCGTGAAATCGAAGAACAGTGCCAGGGCAACTACGAGCGCGACTACGAGGAGGGTGGTACTTGAATCCACGATTACCTTTTCTCGAAATGTCTGTTAGTTCGTTGAGAACCACATCTAAAGATTAGGTAACCAACTTTGTTCACCTTACGAATGAAAGGTGAACACTAGGTGAACTAATTTACCCGTCTGAACGGCGATTTCAAGGTCTCCGAAAACTCACGGAATCGGTAAATCACGAGCGGTACCGCGATTACGAAGTAAAGCACGGCAACCCAAATTCTGATGTCAGGGCTAGGGAACACTAGGGTCGCGGTGAACAGCGTGAACAGTGCGATGGCGTCGAGCTTGCCAAGTCGCAGGCTGAGCAGAATCGCGATACCAAAGACCGTCTGTGCGATGGTCAGATAGAACTCTTCAACCTGAACGCTGTCCAGAGGAAGCGGGCCAACACCGCCACCGATTGCGTAACCAATTGGTAGCGAGCCGGCCAGTGCCGTCCACTGGTTTACCTTACTTGAGACCAGAATGGCTAGACCGATGGATGGCTTACCTCGAAGTGCGAACATAATAGCCACGATGAATTCAGGAGCCTCCGAAGCAAGCGGTGCCAGCCACTGAACCAGGATGAACTCGTTGATGTTTAGAGCTTTACCGGCTTCGATCAGCGAGTGGGCAAAAGGTTCGGCAACCACGATGATGACGAACGCGGCTAATCCTGCGGTGACCAATAAGAAGCCGCGACGGTTCCACTTGGGTAGAGCACCAACCAGAGCGGGAAGACCCTCTAGCTCCGGTTCTTCCTTGTCTTGCATCGAAATGCGGTAGAGGTATAGAGCAAAGAGAACAACTAGGGCGATACCCGTATAAATGCTGAACTGGCCTGTGATTGGCACGATCAGAGCAATCAGCGATGCAACGACTAGGAATGCCAGGTCCACACGAGCTTCAGGCTCCAAATTCACACCGAACTTGTTGTTTAGACCAGTCTCTGCATCCTTCACCTTGCGAAGTGCGAGGTAGCCGAAGAACGCCATGGCTGGCCAGCCCAGGCCGAGTAGCAAACGGTTTGCACCGGTCAGGTTGGCCGATGCGTAGTGCGCCATCTCAGGGGTCGTGTCACCGGCTGCGTACTCGGCACCGGCTGCGAAGGCAAAGTAGAAGTCAACGACGTACTCGGGCAGGATTGCGATAACCGCCAATAGAGCGATCGACAGACCACCGCGAAGGTCGAGTTCTGCTGCCTCACTGATCCAACCCAGGACGAACGCGCCTGCAACTACGGCACCGCCGAATGCAAACATTCCAACGACTGGGTCGATTTTGGCGTGACTAAGCTCTAGGTATACCCCAGGCACGGTTAGCCCGAAAGTGAGCAGGAAGGGTAGATAAAGGCGAAGCCAGTAGCGGATTCCGTTTGCTGGAGTTAGGTGATTCGTCATTCTTTTCTTTCTAGAGAATCTTGCAACCGTTTGATGCCATGGTTTCTAGTGCAGCTTCGCTGGTTACGGTGGCCACGCCAACGCACTTATCTTGCAGCACGCTCACAACTAACCCTGATTTCGCGGCATCTATTGCAGAAGCCTTGACGCAGTAGTCGGTGGCAATTCCAACTACGTCGAGCTCGGTGATCATGTTTTCACGCAGTACATCGAGAATACCCTTACCAGCTTCGGTTACACCCTCGAATGCCGAGTAGGAAGGCTTACCCATCCCCTTATAAAGATGAACGTCGATTGCTTCGGAGTCCAGATTCTGGTGGTACTCAGCGCCGTGACTTCCACTTACGCAGTGAACGGGCCAATTGTTTAAGAAATCTGGGGTGGTGCCTGTAGCAGCAAAGTGTCCACCGTTGTCGTTTCCGGCATCGTGCCAGTCACGTGATGCGATCACAAGCGCATAGTCATCACTGTGCTGGGCCAGGTGTTCGGAGATTGCTAAAGCAACCGCGGCACCGCCCTCGCAAGGCAGCGAGCCGCCCTCGCAAAAGTCATTCTGAACGTCAACAATTAGTAGAGCTTTGGCCATGGTTTTAGTCGTTCGATAACTCTAGACCACACTTGTAGACGGCTGTGGTCACGGTGTCCAGTGCGATTCGGGTTGCCGTGCTGGTGGTTGGGCCGGATGCAAAGAAGGCAAAGGCTAAACGAGAGCCATCGGCTGCGTCCATGTAACCAACCAGGGCGTAAGCGTGCAGGATGCTTCCGGTCTTGGCATAAACCTTTCCTCGAGCAACGGCGTTGTCACCGGTGAAACGGCCAGCCAGAGTACCCGACTTACCGGCAACCGGGAATCCCTTGACGATGCTCTTTAGGTTGGCGTCGCCACCGAGAACCTTCGCAGTCAGGTCATTGAAGAACCCAGGAGTGATCACATCGAACTTCGACTCACCGGAGCCGTCTTTGATAACCACGCCGTCCCAGTTCAGACCCATGGTGCTAAGTGCCTGCATGTAGCCAGACTGAATCGACTGCAGGTTGCCAGGAAGTTTCTGCGAGATCGCAACGTGACGAGCCAGGAATTCGGCAAGAGTGTTGTCACTGGCCGAGATCATGTAGCTGATCAGGGTTGGCAGTTTGGCCGACTTCACTTCGGCAATCTTGGTGGCACCGGCTGGGGCAACCGCATTGTTGATGTCAGCGTTTACCGCGAGCGCTCCAAGAGCCTTCTTGAATTCACGACCGGCGACGCCCACAGGGTCGGTGCCTCGAGCAGACTTGGCTGCTGCCGGGTTTGCGCGGTCGCCGTCTACCATCAGCGCGGTGATTAGCGGCTGGTAACCAGCGGTACGTTCGTAGGTTGGCCAGCTCGAATCCCAGGTGTTTCCCGAGAATAGCGAAGCATCTAGGACGATGTGGCGAATTTCGGCGATACCGTTATCGGCTGCCCAAATCTGTACTTGTCCAGCCAGGTCGCTCAGCTTTGGAGCACCTTTGTATACGGTGTTGCCGTTGGTTCGGGTAAGGGTTGGGTCTCCGCCGCCAACCAGCACGATGGTATCTGGGTTGCTTGGCGAGTAAACGACCTTGGTGCTAATTCGGAAGTTAGGGCCAAGGGCCTGCATAGCAGCAGCCGCGGCTACATACTTCACGGCTGAAGCGGTTACGGAAGGAGTGTTTGCCCCGTTGTCGTAGAGAATGTTGCCGGTAGTAAGGTCCATAACCTGACCGGTGAAGGTTCCTAGCTTGGCATTGCTAGCCTCTGTCTTGATTGAGCAGGTGCCCTTGGTGTCTACCGGTGCCGCGGTTGGCTGATCGGTCGAGGTTGGAGTTCCGGTGCTGCCCTTTGGCGCGCTTCCGGCATCGATTCCCCAGATAGTGAGCGCAAGTGCTAGCACTCCAACACTGGCACCGATAACGACCTGCTTCAGGTACTCAAATTTAGGCTTGTCGCTCAAGAAAACTCCCTCGATTCGCGAGACCTCTCAAGTTTACCCAGCATCGTCGACACCTAGACTTGAAGAATGATGTCTGTGCGTAAGTCATTTGGCTTGTTGGCTACCCTTTCCCTACTGGTAGCTCTTGCCTCACCTGCCGGAGCCCACACCAAAGTCGATAAAACCACCCCTGGCGAAGGCGACTCGGTCTCCGCTGGAAACATCACCCTGGCCGTGTCATTCACCGACAAGGTGCTTGATCTAGCCGATTCCAGCGAGCTGGTTTTGAAGGGTGAACCAGATTCGGTCAGTGGCGTTGGCTGCCTGACCGTCACCGAACGTGGCATCAAGGCCGAGGCATTCGTTGGAACTCCTGGTGAGTACAAGGTTTCTTGGCGCACCGTTGCCGAGGACGGCCACCCGATTGACGGCACCTTTGCATTTACGGTGATCGGAACCAGTGACGGCGAATCGCTCACCTGCAAGGAAGGCGTCACGGTAACGATTCCGAAAGAATCAGAGCCAGTGGTGATTGCGCCGAGCCCGAACGAAGAGAACACCGACGCTGGGGCTATCTATAACTACCTAATCGGTGGAGGATTGGTTGCCGTAGTAGTGGCCATCGTGGTGATTTTGCGTCGCCGCAAAACTACAAAGTAGCGCCGCAGAGGTAGAGCTTCTCCACCACATCGTCGATGGCTTGTTTTGTACCGGTACCAACTCGGTAACCCTCGGATGGGGCTGACCTAGCGAAGATTGCAAAAGCGATCTTGTTGCCCTCAGGCGTGGTTACAATTCCCGACAGCGCGTAAACGGTTCCGATGTAACCGGTTTTCGCGCGAATGGCACCGGCCGGAATCACCCGGTAGTAACTCTTGGTGGTTTTGTTGTAATTCAGGAATCGGCCGTTTAGAGTTCCGCTACCGCTGGTAGCCATCATCCCAGGCAACGCGGCAATGTCGCTTTGTGGGTCGGCAGCCGAGGCCATTAGTGCAACCAGCAACTTTGCAGTGACCCGGTTGGTTGGTGCCAAGCCCGAGGCATCCTTCATGATCAGCTTCTTCGAGTCAACGCCAAGCGAAGCAAACAGACGATTACCCATGGTCTGTACCGAGGTGTACTTGTTCTTGAGACCCATTACGAGTTCGGTGTGACGAGCGATGATCTCGGTCTCGGTGTTATCAGAAATCTTGAGCGCGTGAACTATCCAGTTGGTAATTGGCTGCGAATTACCAGAGGTGATTTCGGTTGCGGAAACCGGGGTAACACCTTTGACGATTACCGCGTTCAGCGCGCGTTCACCCAACCACTTCTTGAAGAACTGACCAGCCTGAAGGGTTGGGTCGCTTACCCGGTAGCCCGAATACTTGGTGTCGGTTAGGTCTGGGTTCTTTCGACCAGCATCGAGCATCAAACCGGTAATCGGTGATGCATCGCCAACGGTTCGCGAGTAGGCGTACCAGTTCGGGTTCCAGGTCGGTCCCTTGAAGAAGCTGTCATCAACAATGATTTTGGTGATAGGCGTCTCTAGTGGCAGTGTGGCGAGGGTCGTGGCTGCCAGTTCACGCAATTTCACAGGGTGTTGCCCTGGCAAGTAATAAGTCGTGTAAGCACCGGCTGCGACACGTGTCAATGTGTGGTCACCGCCGCCGCGAAGAATCACGGTGCCTGGCTCATTAGGCAGAGTTAGCACCGAGGTCTTGGCCGTGTATGGAGCCAGCTGGGCAACTTCGCGAGGTTTCACCACAAATTTGAGGGCTGCGGCAGCAGTAATTGCCTTCATCACCGAGGCAGATGGGGTTTGCGAATTCGAGCGAACACTCACCAACACCTTTTGGTTGGTCAGATTGACGGCATAGGCGTAAAGTTTGCCGAGCTTCTTCGACTTCAACTCTGTGGTGATAGGGGCGCAGGAAGCAGGCACAGGATCGGCTGCGTTGGCGCTTACCCCACCTGTTACAGCTAGCGAAATCGCGGCCACAGCAGCCAGCGTCACGCGCCCCAAAAACTTCATCTAATTAGGCTAAACGCTTTAGAGGCTAAAAGCCTGACCATCTTTAGGTGCAACTGCGGTTACGTGCATTTCGCTGCCGATTCGATCGCTCAGCGCCTCGGAGGCTCCGCTTTCACCATGAACCACGAACACCTTCGAGATTCGGCCGCGGCCACTGCCTAGCCAGTGCAGCAATTCGTTGGCATCGGCGTGAACCGAGAACTCCTGAACTTGTGCAATCCGTGCTCGCACTGGAACGTACTCGCCGTGCATTTTTACCTCTTCGGCGCCGTCTGCTAGGTTGCGGCCGCGGGTGCCAATCGCCTGGTACCCGACCAGAATCACAGTGTGCTTTGGATTAGGGAGCATGCCGTGAAGGTGGTGCACCACTCGCCCACCGGTTCCCATGCCCGATGCCGAAATGATGATTGAAGGCTGTTCAGGATTGTTGATGGTCTTCGACTCTTCAACCGTGAGCAGCTCGGTGAGCGTTCCCGGGTCGAACGGATCACGACCGGCCCATTCGTCCACGATGCTCTGACGAATTTCTGGCGAGTGCTTATTGATGGCATCTCGGTAAAAATCGAGCGCCTTCAAAGCCATTGGGCTATCGGCGTAAATTGGCACCGGACGAATCTTGCCGGCTTCAAACAGTTCACGTAGGCGAACCAGAATCACCTCGGTACGGTCAACAGCGAAGGCAGGGATTAGCACCGATCCGCCGCGGTCGATGGTTTCATTGATGACATCGGCAAAGTTATCCGTGTGCGGCTCGTGTTCGCGGTCACCATAGGTCGACTCGGTAATCAGAGCATCCCAGTTGCCAGCTGGAATCTCGCCTGGTGCTGCGAGTAGCGGGTGATCGGGGCGGCCGAGGTCGCCGGTGAACAGTAGACGCTTACCGAAGAACTCAACTTCCACAAACGAAGCACCGAGAATGTGCCCAGCAGGGTGGAAGGTAACGAAAGTTTCACGAGCCACTTGGGTGCGAACCCCGAACTGGGTATCTTCGAAAAGTTTCACGGTGTTCGCAACATCAGCCTCTGCGTAGAGAGCCATTGGAGGATTGTGCTTTGAGAACTTCTTCTTAGCGGCGTAGGCGGCGTCTTCGGTTTGAATTCGAGCCGAGTCACGCAAGATAACCTCAGCCAACTTAGCGGTGTACTCGGTTAGAAAGACCGAACCCTTGAATCCAAGCTTTACGAGTCTAGGCAGGTAGCCGCAGTGGTCGAGGTGTGCGTGGGTGAGCACCACGGCATCGATACTCTCTGGATCGACTGGGAACTCCGCCCAGTTCTTGAGTCTGAGCTCCTTGAGTCCTTGGAACATTCCGCAGTCAACCATGACCTTTACGTCTTGGCATTCAAGTAGGAATCTGGATCCGGTTACCGTACCAGCCGCTCCGAGAAATTTGATTGATGGCTGGTTCACGTTATTGCTCATATTCGAAGTCTATTGATGTCAGTGGACACTGTTACTTTGCATCTATGAATGATGAAGAAAAAGACTTCGACGATGACGGCAGCGGCATGAGCGAAGGCGACATCCACTCCGGCCCTGGCGGTTACGAAGGCATGGGCTATGAAGGTGGCTATGCCGCGGACTATCGCGACCAGCAAGACGAAGAAGATGAAGAGAACGATGACGAAGAAGACGACGATTTCGACGAAGACGAAGCGAACCGCTACTAAACCAGCTTGAAGCTTCCGTCTCCTAGCATCACTTCGCTGTGCTTCAGGATGTCGTATTCCGCGTCAGTGAATATCCGGGAGCGGATGATGAACCGGTAACCTTCCGGTGACTCCAGAGAAAATCCCCCGCCACGGCCTGGGGTCAAATCGATCTCGATGTGCGTGTGCTTCCAGTACTCAAACTGCTCGAGAGATATCCATACCCGAATTGGCTCGTCAATGCCTTCGATCTCTAGCTCACCGAGCAGTACATCGGCAGCCCCAACTCGAAACTCACCCTTGAGATAACACATAGGCGCCGAACCGTCGCAGCAACCACCAGACTGGTGGAACATCAGCGGACCATTACGATTGGTCAACTTACGAAGCAGCTCATTGGCCGCCTCGGTTGAGTCGATGCGCTTTGGCAGCGTTCCGTAAACAGTCGTCATATCGAAAACATACCTCTATAAGTAGAAAATGTGGGGGTCCATTTTTGGACCCCCACACACTTCTGTTCGGCTTAGAAGAAGCCGAGCTTGCTCTCCGAGTAGCTGACCAAAAGGTTCTTGGTCTGCTGGTAGTGGTCGAGCATCATCTTGTGGGTCTCGCGACCGATTCCGGATGACTTGTAACCACCAAATGCGGCGTGAGCTGGGTAGGCGTGGTAGCAGTTAGTCCACACACGTCCGGCCTGGATCTCGCGACCTGCACGGTAGGCGGTGTTGATGTTGCGAGTCCAAACACCCGAACCTAGACCGTAGAGAGTGTCGTTGGCAATCTCCATAGCCTCCTCGAAGCCGTCGAACTTAGCAACCGAAACAACTGGGCCGAAGATCTCCTCCTGGAAGATTCGCATGCTGTTGTTGCCTTCGAAGATGGTTGGCTCGATGTAGTAACCACCCGAAAGGTCTCCACCTAGGTCGGCACGCTTGCCACCGGTTAGTAGCTTGGCGCCTTCCTGCTTGCCAATCTCGATGTAGCTCAGGATCTTCTCCATCTGTTCAGCCGAAGCCTGGGCACCGATCATGGTGTTGGTGTCTAGTGGGTTACCCTGGACGATTGCCTTGGTGCGAACCATGACGTCGGCTAGGAACTTGTCGTAAATCGGTGCGTCGATTAGAGCACGCGAAGGACAGGTGCAAACCTCACCCTGGTTTAGAGCAAACATGTTGAAGCCTTCGATGCACTTGTCGTAGAAGGCGTCGTCTGCATCTGCGATGTCACGGAAGAAGATGTTTGGAGACTTTCCACCAAGCTCTAGGGTGACCGGGATGATGTTCTCCGATGCGTACTGCATGATTAGGCGTCCGGTGGTGGTTTCACCAGTGAACGCAATCTTTGCGATGCGACGAGAAGAAGCGAGTGGCTTTCCAGCCTCAACACCGAAACCGTTGACGATGTTGACAACACCAGCAGGTAGTAGGTCGGCGATGATTTCCATCAGGTAAAGGATGGAAACTGGAGTCTGCTCAGCTGGCTTTAGAACTACACAGTTACCTGCGGCTAGCGCTGGAGCAAGTTTCCAAACGGCCATCAGGATTGGGAAGTTCCAAGGGATGATTTGACCAACCACGCCTAGTGGCTCGTGGAAGTGATAAGCCACGGTGGTCTCGTCTAGCTCGCCAAGGGTTCCTTCCTGGGCGCGGATGCAGCCAGCGAAGTAACGGAAGTGGTCGATTGCAAGTGGGATGTCAGCGGCTAGGGTCTCACGTACACCCTTACCGTTTTCCCAGGTCTCAGCAACGGCGATCTTTTCAAGGTTTGCTTCCATGCGGTCGGCAATCTTGTTCAAGATGTTTGCGCGCTCGGTTACCGAGGTCTTTCCCCAAGTCTTGGCAGCTGCATGTGCTGCGTCCAAAGCTTTGTCGATGTCTGCCGCGTTGCCTCGTGCAACCTCACAGAACACACGACCGGTTACCGGGGTGATGTTTTCAAAATACTCGCCAGATGATGGAGCAACATACTGCCCACCGATCCAGTGGTCATAGCGTGGTCTGAACTCGACAATACTGCCGGCCTGACCTGGTTGTGCATAAACAGCCATTGGTGGATTTCCTTTCACTCACGGCATCATCGCCGAGTAGTGAATTGAACATTACGCTCGCGTTGGTAACAGAAAAATAACCACTCACCCCAACTATCCGTTTGCGCATCTAACGGATAGGTAACGACCTAGCCAAATGGCTAGGTAACGGGTTTAGCATCAACCTATGGATCGTGAATTTCGCTCCGACGTACCTTTGGGTCGCCGAATGCCCCAGGCCAGCACCAGAATCGTGGTTGCCGACCGAAACGTTATAACCCGTGTCGGCTTGCGTTCGATCCTGGAACGTAACCCCGGCATGGCCGTAATCGCCGAAGCCACTACCTATGACGCCGCCTTGGATGCCGTGGACGAACACGGCCCAGACGTGCTGATCATTGACCTAGACCTCGGCGACGACACAACCAAAGGCTTCAAGCTGGTCGAAGAAATCAGCGACCGCTACCCTGCCACGAAAATCCTGGTGCTGGCCAATACTTTGAGCGAAATGATCGTAGTAGAAGCGCTTCGCCGAGGTGCAAATGGCTACCTCTGCAAAGACGAGGTAAAAGCAGACGAACTAGGAAAAGGTGTCAAGGCCGTTCAAGAAGGCGAGACGGTTCTCGGTAAAGGTGTAGGCAAGCTAGTTGCCCACTCCCTCGGCTCCACCCGCCACAGCACTGAACACCTGACCGATCGTGAACTCGACGTAATCAAACTTGTAGCCAAAGGCTTGAGCAACAAGCAGATTGCAACGCAGATGTATGTAACTGAAAGCACCGTGAAGTTCCACTTACAGAATGCGTCCAAGAAACTAGGGACACATCGACGCGCGGAAATAGTTCACCGCGCCATGGCAGCCGGCTTGCTCTAAACGCCTTTTAGCGTCGCTTGCGCGCCGTCACAAGTTTCGTTTCGGCTGGGTTTTCCAACACACGGTGGAATGGTAGTTCGGCCGCACCAATCATGAGTAGGTCAGACCCAAGTTCGGCAGATCTAACTACGACGATTTCAGAAGAGGCGTTCAGTGCACCTTCTTTAATGCGCTTTAGAAGGCGCTGTTCGTCGTAGGCAAGAAGTGACGTCAGAAAGCCGGCCAAAACGATTACCTCGGGATTGAAGATATTTACGTAGCTAGCGATTCCGTTACCGAGGGCATCGATTTGGTTTTCGATGATCTTCTGAATCTTTGCCGATTTGTTTCCGCGAATGTCCTGATCCAGCTCTTCATCGGTTGCCGCGAACATCTTGAATGCCTGAAGTAAATCATCTCTGCGAACTAGTGACTCTAGAGTTCCGGAAAGACCTGAGTAGTCTTTGTCGTTGCTTTCGCCGATGCGAACGTGACCGAGTTCGCCGCCATAGCCAGAGGCTCCGCGAAGTTGCATACCGTTGACGATCGCTCCGCCACCGATACCGCCCGAGCCGGCAAAAAGGAAAACTACTTCGGAGAAGCCGCGAGCCGCGCCGAAGTTGCGTTCGGCCATACACCCGATACTTGCGTCGTTATCTACGAACACAGGAAGACCAGTTACCTGACTGAGCATGGAACCGTATGGCTGTTCTACCCATCCCAATTGGGGGGCAAGGCGAACCACGTTGTCTTCGACACGAACCTGACCTGGGATGGCAACACCTATTCCAGCGATGAGCTGGTCTTTGTCCAACCTAGTACGCATGCTTTCAATTACTTTGGCAGCAGCCTGTACCGAGTCATTGGCACTCGGGTGCTTAGACATAAGAACGCGTTCACTGAAAAGTACTTTTCCTGAAAGAGTTACTGCACCGACCGTGGTCGCATCCACTTCAGGGTGAACGGAAAACGCAACCACTTTGTTTGATGCAGTTACCATGAGGCTTGGTCGACCGACACCGGTCGGTGATGCCGATTCGGTTTCTGTTACAAAGCCAAGCTCTTGCAGTTCGGACACGAGGTCTGAGATTGTGGATCGGTTGAGTCCTGTGGCAGAAGTCAACGATGATCGTGAAACCGTGCCATGAAGATGAATCATCTGAAGCAGCACCGAAAGATTGTGCTGGCGGACTAGGTCACGGTTACTTCCGCGAGCACCTGTCGTCTGCAGTGGCGTGATTGGTTTGTTCACCCTTTAAAGATACTTGTTGGCTAAAACAACAAATTTGAAACTTTACAAATTCGTTATCGAATATGGCCGTTTTCAATTTGGTTCTTTTTGTTGGCTAGGGCAACATAATACCTAGACGTAAATAATTACGCTCTACTCAAACAAACGATAGGGAACCAAATGAAGAAGACTTCATTGCTAACACTGACTGCTGTTGCCGCAGCGTCAATGCTTGCACTTTCCGGTTGTGCTCCTGCAGCACCAGCCGGTAGCACCCGTGCATGTGTAATCCTTCCTGACGCCGACAGCGGAACCCGCTGGGAGCCAGGCGACCGTCCAGCTCTAGAGAAGGCTCTAACCGCTGCCGGTTACGAAGCTGACATCCAGAACGCACAGTCAGACACCTCGAAGTACGCAACCATCGCCGACCAGCAGCTTTCAAAGGGCTGTGGCGTGATGCTACTAGTTGACTACCAGGGTGCCGGTGCATCGGTAGCTGAGAAGGCAAAGGCTCAGGGAATTCCTGTAATTGCTTACGACCGCCCAATTGCTGGCGCTGACTACTACGTATCATTCGACAACGCAGTTGTTGGACAGCTACAGGGTCAGATGGTTCTAGATGGTCTAGCTGCCGCTGGCAAGGACCCAAAGACCGCAAGCATCATCTACTCGTCGGGAGATCCTGCTGACGGTAACGCAAAGATGTTCCTTGATGGTGCACTTTCGGTTCTTGACGCTGCTGGCGCCAAGGCTGCATTCACCATGGAAGGCACCTGGGATGGCGCAAAGGCCGGAACCCTATTCGAGCAGGCTTTCACTGCTGTAAAGGGTAAGGTCGACGCAGTTCTAGCTCCGAACGACAACAACGCCGCTTCGATCATCGCGATCCTAGACAAGAACGGTCTAACCGTTCCAGTTTCGGGTCAGGACGCATCGGTAGCTGGTCTACAGAACGTTCTACTAGGCAAGCAGTGGGCAACCGTCTACAAGCCATTCAGCATCGAGGCAAAGGCAGCTTCTGACCTAGCCATCCAGCTACTGAAGGGCGAGAAGCCAACCGTAAACAAGAAGCTAGACGACGGTACTCCGTTCCTAGCTCTTGACCCAATCGCAACCACCGCTGACAAGGTAAAGGATGTTGTAGCTGCTGGCGATGCCAAGGCTGCAGACATTTGCACCGACGCAGTAAAGGCCGCTTGCGACAAGTACGGCGTCAAGTAACAAAAACCCGGTAACCCCTGTGTTGGTGTCTCGGCACCAGCACAGGGGTTCCACCCAAAAACTTTGAACCACCCGCTCGAAGATACGAGCAAGAAAGAGAAACGTGATGGCTGATCCAGTAATCGAACTGCGTGGCATTACAAAGAGCTTCGGTCCTGTTGATGTACTCAAAGGTGTTGACCTGAAGGCTTACGCCGGCAAAGTAACCGCACTCGTTGGAGACAACGGTGCAGGTAAGTCCACTCTTATCAAGGGACTCTCTGGAGTTCAGCCCTACGACAATGGAACCGTTCTATTCGACGGCCAAGAAGTTTCAATCCACGACCCACGCCAGGCCGCAGCGCTTGGTATCGAGGTTGTTTACCAAGACCTAGCCCTGTGCGAGAACCTAGACATCGTTCAGAACATGTTCCTAGGTCGCGAAGAGACCATCGCCGGAACCCTTTCCGAGCCAACCATGGAACTTCAGGCCACCAAGGCTCTACAGAGCCTCTCGGTTCGAACCGTGAAGTCAGTTCGTCAGAAGGTGTCGTCCCTATCGGGCGGTCAGCGCCAGACCGTGGCCATTGCTCGCTCCGTACTGCGTAACGCAAAGCTAGTCATCCTCGACGAACCAACCGCAGCCCTTGGCGTGGCCCAGACCGAACAGGTACTAAACCTTGTTCGTCGCCTTGCCGATAGCGGCGTTGCAGTAATCATCATTAGCCACAACCTGGTTGACGTTTTCAAGGTCTGTGACGACATCGCGGTTCTTTACCTAGGACGCATGGTCGCCCAGATCGAAACTAAGAAGACCAACCAGGCAGATGTAGTTGGCTACATCACCGGAACCAAGACTTACGAGGCGAAGAACTAATGAAGAACCAAGCTCCTACAGACATCACTAGCAACCTTGCCCCTACCGCTATTGCTAGCGGACACGAGGGTTCGATTCGCGACCAGGTGTCGGCATACTTCTCGCGCCTAAAGAATGGCGAAATGGGTGCACTGCCAGCAATCGGCGCACTAATCGTCCTAGGCGGCCTGTTCACCGGTCTAAGCCCGTTCTTCTTGACCAAACTGAACTTCGCAAACCTGTTCGTGCAAACCGCAGAACTCGCAACCCTAGCGGTCGCGCTAGTTTTCGTAATTCTGTTAGCAGAAATCGACTTGTCCGCCGGTGTCACCGCAGGTGTTGCCATGGACATCTTCTACCTAACCATCAAGGCTGGGGTGCCCTGGATCCCCGCCCTGCTAATCGCCCTGGCTTTCGGCGCATTAGTGGGAGCGGTCCTTGGTACTTTTGTCGCCAAGATCGGTGTTCCATCATTCGTGGTCACGCTAGCCTTCTTCCTCGGTTTCCAGGGTCTAGCTCTGGTTCTGCTCGGTGACGGTGGCTTGTTCCGTGTTGAAGTTCCTGAGGTCAAGGCCATCATGAACAACAACCTCCCTGAGTGGGGTGGCTGGTTGATGCTGGCCATCATGCTTGGTGTGGCCGCCGGTATGGGCTTCTGGGATCGCAAGCGTCGCTCGGACCAGGGTCTTGTGAACCGCCCACTGTCGCTGCTACTCATCAAGCTGGCAGTTATCGCAGTGCTAGGTGGAATCGTGGTTGCAGTTCTAAACCTGAACCGCAGCCAGACCGACATATTCCCAATCAAGGGTGTGCCAATCGTGATTCCATTCGTGATCGGGCTAATTTTCGTGGGAACCTTTGTACTCGACCGCACTCGCTTCGGACGTCACCTCTACGCAGTTGGTGGTAACCCAGAGGCAGCCCGTCGCGCCGGTATCAAGGTTGGTGCAATCCGTATCGCAGCATTCATGATCGCCTCGACACTGGCAGTTGTTTCTGGTCTGTTCCACGTCAGCCGTATCGGTGTGGTTGAGGCCGCTGCCGGTCGCTCAATCGTTTTGAGCGGTGTGGCTGCAGCAGTGGTAGGTGGCGTGAGCCTCTTCGGTGGCCGCGGTCGTCTAATCCACGCCGCCATCGGTGCACTCGTTATTTCAATCATCGATAACGGTCTAGGCCTTCTAGGTCTTTCGGCTGGTATCAGCTTCCTGGTAACCGGAAGCGTTCTTGCTCTTGCCGCAACTATTGATGCGCTATCGCGCAAGCGTAGCGGTGGCTCGGTTCTTAGAAGTTGACCGTCTCCTTCTTCTAAGTATTTTGAAAGACCCCACGAAAGTGGGGTCTTTTCATTTGGTGGTTTACATTTGCATATTGCGTAGTACTCTGTATTGTGTAATAGTAAGAACAGAAAGGGGGAACTCATGGATTCAACACAACTGCTCAAAGGCGCACTAGACACCGCAGTGCTAGCCGTACTAGAAAACGAGGACGGTTACGGCTACGACATCGTACGGCGCTTGCGAGAAGCCGGCTTCGAGGACATTGGGGATGCAACGGTCTACGGCACTCTTCGCAGACTTTACGCAGCCGGTTCGCTCACAACCTACGTGGTTCCATCGGACGATGGCCCACACCGCAAGTACTACGCAATAAATGATCAGGGCAAAGCCGTCCTGATTCGCCAGCGAATCATTTGGAACCAATTCGCAACCAACATGTCTGCCGTTCTCGGCACTAGCTCTAAGGGAAAGAAATAATGGCTAATCTAATCACCGACCTGGAAATCAAGTCGTTCGTTCGCAAAGTTCAAAACCAACTGGTCTCGCTAAAGGCCGAAGATCTCCGCGAACTAACTGAAAACCTCGAAGCCGATCTTCTAGATCGTCGAGACGCCGAAGGCAAAAACTTCAAACTCGGCGATGCGCGTGAATACGCCAAGGACCTGGCCGAGGCTGCCGGCCTAGACCTGAACAACATCGAAGTCTCGAGAATGAACATTGAGTTCCTAAAGGTTTGGAAGGCGTTGCTTTCTTACTTCCGCACCTTGTCTCCTGCGTGGGCGATTGTCCGCGGCTGGTTGATGTTTGCGCTCATTTATACGCCACTGGTCTACGGTCGCATCGGCGAGATCCCTAGTAACACGCGTGACACCCTGGTACTGATTGCTCTAGTAGTCGTAAATATCTGGTTGGGTAAGAAGCAGTTTGCCTCTCTCAAATACCCGCTAATTGCGCTAAACGTTCTACTTCTAGCGGGCACACCGGTAGTCATCGCCGACGTAGCTGGAGCTTTCGATCTTTACAAGAAATATGTGATTTTCGAATCCACAAGTCAGTTGGTTTTCCAGGGAAATCCTGTAAGGGCGGTTTGCGCGATTGGCGATGATGGTTCAAAAATCTACAACGTGCGAAAGCTCACTAATGAGACTGGCTACCCAATCTTTGTTAGTGAAATGAACCCAGTACAATCGGTACCCCTTTGCTAAAGGATATCGGCACCAATGATTCTTAGAATCTCCGTGCAAACTTCCAGGTTCTCGATGGTCTCCGCGTGTGACTCTAGTGGGGATTCAAGAAGTCCCTGGTCGATGTAGGAGGCCATTGCGGTTGCTTGGTAGCTGAGGCCCTCGTGAGCGACGACTTTAGGGTCAGGATGCCAGGTGGTTGCCGGGGCGTTGAACTCAGGACCACGTAGTTCGAGTTTGGTTGGCATGAAGAACTCGGGGCCGATGTCTAACTTGGCCTTGGTGCCAGAAATTTGAGCTATAGCTGGAAGGCCGGATCGGCAAGAAACCAGCATGTAGGCTCGACCGCCGTTTGCGTAGGTTAGTTGAACCGAGACCTCTTCGTCGATGCCGTCCTGGTTCAAAAGTCCCTGCGCGGTAATTTTGGTTGGTTTGCCGAAAACTGTTTGGCACAGGGTAATTGGATAGATTCCCATGTCGAAGAACGGATCGCCGTGGCCCTTCTCCCAGAGTCTGGCAACACCAAGATTGGCCTGGGACATCGAGACGTTCAGGATCTCAATCTCACCCAGGGTTTGATCTTGGAGCAGCTTCCGAAGTACGTCGTACTGAGGTTGGTAACGCATCCACATGGCTTCCATCGCAAGAACGCCCCTGGCCTTAGCCGCGGCAAAGATCTCGGCGGCTTCCTCGGGGACTAGGGTCAGGGGTTTTTCAATCAGCACGTGCTTTCCGGCTGCGATTGCTAGAAGAGCGTGCTCTTTGTGCTGATTAGGCAGAGTTGGAACATAGATGATGTCGATGTCGTCGCGGACAAGAAGCTCTTCATAACTGTCCAGAGCTTCGATTCCCCATTTGGCAGCGAAAGTGGCGGCCTTACCAGCCGTGCGTGATGCCACTGCGACAACCTGCTGCTCGGTGTGCTTTTGAACACCTTCGACGAACGCGTTCGCAATACTGGCGGCACCCATGATGCCCCAACGGTAGGAAGTGACACTTTTTGGGTCGATGACGTTAGGTGTTGGAAAGGTAAAGGCCATGCCCTAATAGTAAGCGGTAAACTTTTGTAGTTATCCTCGATAACTCGCCACCTTAGCTCAGTCGGTAGAGCAGCTCCCTCGTAAAGAGCAGGTCAGGAGTTCGATTCTCCTAGGTGGCTCTAAAGAATCTTTCTTAGAGCGGTGACCAGAGAATTCGCTCGGTTATCTCCCTGAACCTGCATGTCGTTGGTCACAAACGCAAAGCCAACTTTGGCATCGACATCGGCAAAGGTAACCTGGCCGCCAAACCCGTCGTGTCCGAACGATTTGTTAGACAGGAATGAACGGGCTTCTGACGAAAGCATGAAACCACTACCCCAGTTTGCCTGTGGTGGGTCAATCGGGATAGCCGGCAAACCGGTCGACTGAATGACGGTCATGTCGTCGATGGTTTCTTGGTTTAGGAATTTGTAATTCTCAGCTCCGGCGGCTGCGCTCCAGATTTTGGCGAGAGCAGATGCGGTGGCGATACCGCCGGCTCCACCGATCTCGGCCATCCTGATTTCAGGATCGTTGAACCCAACTTCACCCTCGGCCAGACCCATCGGGAACGCGTTACCAAGAGTCATTGCGTCTCTTTCGTATACCTTGAGGCCGGTCCAAATTGGGTCTTCCGCGGTGATGGCAGGAGGATTCTTTGGGCTGTTTAGGAGCTCGGCAACTCGTCCTAGTTCGGATTTCGGGGTGCCGATCCAGGCTTCGGCTGATAGCGGTTTTGAGATGGACTCCTGCATCAGCGGCCCAAGCGTCTTACCTGTTACTCGATGGAGAATTTCACCAACCAGCCAGCCGAAAGTGACGGCGTGGTACTGGTGAGGTCCATCGGCAGGGAAAAGCGGCTCGGCAACCTCTAAGTGATGAACCATTCGCGACCAGTCGAGAACATCCGCCTTTTCAATGGGGTAACGAAGGGCTGATAAACCAGCGTGGTGACTCATAGCCTGACGAACCGTGATCTGACTCTTTCCGTTTTGAGCGAACTCTGGCCAATAGTGAGCGACCGGTAGGTCGAGGTCTAGCTTGCCTTCGGCAACCAACTTGGCAGCGAGCAGGCTTACCAAACCCTTGGTGCAAGAAAAGATGACGGTCGAAGTGTTTTCAACCCACGGCTTGCCACTGTCGGCATTACCGCCCCAAACATTCACGACCTCTTTGCCACCCACGCGCAGGGCAAACGCTGCGCCTCCAACCGGTGTCTCGCGAAGAGCGTCGGCAAATACCGGCTCCAAGGCTGAAAAGTCGGGGTGGATGTAGCCGTCGAAAGAGTTCATAGGGCAATCCTAGGACGGGTCGCGATCCTTGGCGACCAAAGGCGAATAGGCTAGAAACAAATGGATGGCAAAAAACTCTCGGTGAGCAAAGTCTGGGCGTTGACCGGACCTGCTCTAGTTGCCGGTGTTGCCTACCTTGACCCGGGTAATGTGGCCACCAACATCTCGGCTGGTACCCACTACGGCTACGGTCTACTCTGGGTCCTAATTGTTGCTAACGTGATCGCCTGGTTGGTTCAATACCTCGCTGCCAAGCTCGGCCTCGCAACAAACAAGAGTCTTTCCAGACTCATGGGTGAACGAATCAAATCGCCAATCGGTCGCCTCCTCTACTGGTTCCAAGCACAGCTGATTGCTATAGCCACCGACCTTGCCGAAATCATCGGTGGAGCAATCGCACTAAATCTGTTGTTCGGAATTCCACTGATCGTCGGTTGCCTTGTGACCGCGGGTATCGCCACCGGTTTGCTTTACTACCAAGCCACGGGCAAGGCCAAGAAGTTTGAGCTGGTCATCATCGGACTCATCGCGCTAACGGCGATCGGTTTCCTAACCTCGATGTTGTTGGCCCCGGCCGGATACACCCAACAGCCGGTTGAGATTGACTACGCGGGTGAGGGCATGGTTCTGCTGGCACTAGGAGTGCTCGGCGCAACCATCATGCCCCACGCCATCTACGTTCACTCGGCACTTTCATCGGATCGACTTGGCGTTTTCGGGAAGAAGTCTTTGGTCAGGGTAATCCGCATCGACGTAACCATCGCCATGGTGATCGCCGGTACGGTGAATGTGGCCCTGTTGGTGCTCGGTGCAAAACTGGGCTCTGGCGCAACTCAGGGCGACGCAATCGGTGCCGCCTTCCAAGCCCTTGGCGCCTCAGGAAACCTGCTACCGGCACTGTTCGCAATGGCGCTATTTGCTTCGTCCCTGGCTTCCACCTCGGTCGGAACCTACGCTGGCGACGTGATTTTGGATGGCTTACTTCTGAAACGAGCTTTGCCGATCTACGTGCGTCAGCTGATCACCTTGGTTCCTGCACTGATTATTCTCGGGGGTTCGATGAACCCCACCGATATCTTGGTGCTAAGCCAGATTTTCCTTAGCTTTGGAATTCCTTTTGCCCTGTTCCCGCTGGTCAAGCTCACTTCGAGTAGCGCATTGATGAAGAAGCTCACCAATTCGAACCTGACAAAAACTATCGGCTACACAATCGCCTCAGGCCTAACCGCTCTAAACCTATTCAGTATCTATACGGTTTTATTCACCTAAGCCAAAAGTAAAGATGCCCCGGCCTTACGACCGGGGCATCTTTATTGGGTGTTGCTTAGTGAACTGCTGCCTTACCTAGAGCTGCACCAGTCATCGAACGAACCTCAAGCTCTGCGTACTTGGCAGAGTTCTTTTCGTTCGAGGTAACGGTTCCTAGCCATCCGAAGATGAAGCCTAGAGGAATCGATACGATACCAGGGTTAGCCAGTGGGAAGACGTCCATACGGAATCCGGTACCGTCTAGTCCCAGTGGGATTAGCGAGGTAGGTAGACCGGTTACGTTTGGCGATAGCACTAGCAGGATAATGGCCGAGAACAAACCACCGTAGATTGCCCAAACGGCACCACGGGTGTTGAACTTCTTCCAGAACAGCGAGTACAGAACTGCAGGTAGGTTACCCGAAGCGGCAATCGCGAAGGCGATAGCAACTAGGAACGCTACGTTCAGGGTCTGTGCACCGATAGCTAGGAAGATCGACACTGCACCGATAACAATCGCAGCAATCTTGGCTACGCGAACTTCCTTCTCAGGAGAAGCGTTGCCCTTCTTGATCACGCTTGCGTATAGGTCGTGCGCGAACGACGACGACGAAGCTAGTACTAGACCTGCAACTACAGCAAGGATAGTTGCGAATGCGATAGCACCGATGATCGCGATCATGATCGCACCACCAGTAGTACCGTGGCCACCGCCAAGGAATTCAGCAAGCTGTGGAGCCGCTACGTTACCTGAAGTGTCAACTGGGACTAAAGCCGCCTTCACGGTAGCCAAGGTCTCTGCATCTAGACCCTTTAGGCTGTCAGCGTTTAGACAAGCGTTGTCGCCTGCTGCAATCGCAACACCCTTAGCGTCGATGAAGCATCCGTTTGCATCAACCTTGAATCCACGAAGAAGCGATGCGCGGCTGATGAAGGCTGCAGCACCGAAACCAAGTGCGATGGTCATTAGGTAGAAAGCACCGATGTTACCGATAGCCCAGTTAACCGACTTACGTGCGGCCTTCGAGGTTGGAACGGTGTAGAAACGGATCAGGATGTGTGGCAGACCTGCAGTACCTAGAACTAGGGCTAGACCTAGCGAGATAAGGTCAAGCTTGCTCCATAGGGTCTTCACAGGGTCAATTGCACCGGTGGCGTCCATGACGTCCTTACCGAACTTTAGACCTGGCTGTAGGAAGGCATCTCCCTTGCCGCTGTTCTCAGCTGCTGCACCTAGTAGTTCCGAGATGTTGAAGTTGAACTTCAGTAGCACCATGATGGTCAGCAAGGCTGCACCGGTCATTAGCAAGAAGGCCTTCAAGATCTGAACGTAGGTTGTACCCTTCATTCCACCGATGGTTACGTACAGGATCATCAAGATACCAACACCAACGATGATGAGGTTCTTCTGACCTGCGTCAGTAATTCCGAGTAGAAGCGATACCAGCGCACCGGCACCAACCATCTGAGCCATTAGATAGAAGATCGAAACTACAAGAGTCGAAACTGCCGCAGCGGTACGAACTGGAATCTGGCGCATGCGGAAGGCAAGTACGTCACCCATGGTGAAACGACCAGAGTTACGAAGTGGCTCAGCAATAAGTAGCAGTGCTACTAGCCAAGCAACTAGGAATCCGATCGAGTACAGGAAGCCGTCGTATCCGAAGAGTGCGATGGTACCTGCGATACCTAGGAAGGATGCGGCTGACATGTAGTCACCCGCGATGGCTAGACCATTCTGGAAACCAGAGAAGCTTGCGCCACCGTCGTAGAAGTCGGTCGACTTCTTGGTGCCTTGGCTGGAGCGCCAAACGATGAACAGGGTTACTGCTACGAAAGCCAGGAATAGTACTGTGCTTAGGGTTGTCGAATCCATTATTTACCTAGCTCCTGTTCAACCTTGCGCGCGATGTCGTCCGATGCATCGTCAAGGTGCTTGGTTGAGTGGTTGTCGTAAGCCCAGGCAATTGCGAAGGTGGTCACGAACTGAGCGACACCCATCATGAAAGCGATGGTGATGTTGCCGAATAGTTTTGTATTCATCCACTCACGGGCAAAGCCGGTAAGGATTACATACAGGAAGTACCAGAGCAAAGACAGAGCGGCAACTGGGAAAGCGTAGTTGCGGAATCTCTTCTTGAGTGCCTGGAACTCCGGACTAGCTTGGGTTTTTTCCCAAACTTCGTTCTCGTTGGTTCCCATTGAACTCCAATGTTCATGTCGGTTGAGATCTCATCTTTGAGACCCCAGAGCTGGTTCGCAAAAACCTGCACCAATCGAAAATCTAGTGCCTCGGCGGACCACAAATAACCAGATTCGTCAGGAAATTCCCGCCGTTACCGACTCGTTATAACAGTGAAATTTGGGCGTTAGCACTTTGGTTCTTTGTCTGGCAACGTTCCCTCGATCAGGAAGTTATCGACAACATCGCTCACACATACGTTGGAGCGACCATAAGCGGTGTGCCCCTCGCCCTTGAAGGTAAGCAAGAAGCCATCTGCGAGCACATCGTGGGCTAGGGAAACCGACTGTTCGTATGGGGTTGCAGGGTCGCCAGTAGTGCCGACAACCAGAATGGTTGGAGCACCAGTAGCCGCATAACTCTCTGGCCTCTTGGCAACCGGGTAAGGCCACTGCTCACAGGTGAGAGCGCCGTTCTGCCAGTAGCGGCCAAGAATCGGCGAGAGCCTGATTAGCTTCTGGTTCTGAGCAGCCATCTTCCCTGGCTTGGACGACGAACGGGAGTCTAGGCAGTTGATGGCGATGTTTGCCTCGAGAGTGTTGCCCTTGTAGGTGCCGTTATCTTGGCGGTCGTTATAGAAATCCGCCAGACGAATGAAAGTGGTGCCATTTCCATCGAATGCCTCGGTAAAGGCCTGCGAGAGATAAATCCAGTAGGTGTCCGAGTAGAGGGCCATGATGAGACCGGTGGTTGCTGAGGAGATGGTTAACTTTCGCCCGTCATCGGTCGGCAAGGTCTTGGTCTCCATTTTCTTAAGGAACTGCTTTACCTCTTGTTGGGCGCTCCAGAGGTTGCCCTTGAAAGGACAGTCCGAATCACGGGAGACGCAGTCTTTCAAATAGTTGTTCAACGCGAGGTCAAAGCCGGCAAGCTGATTGATGCTCTGCTGCTCATCCGATACGCGAGGATCAATCGCACCATCGAGGACGAAGCGTCCAACTTTGTCAGGGAAGAGTGCGGCGTAGGTAGTTCCGAGGAAGGTGCCGTAGGAGAAGCCAAGGTAGTTCAGTTTGGAATCCCCGAGGACGGCGCGAATTACATCCATATCTTTGGCGGAGCTGACGGTGTCGATTTCACCGAGCACCTTGCCGGTGTTCTTCTGGCAAGCCTCCACGTAGCTCTTCAACTCTTCACGCATCAACTTGATATCTTCTGCACTGCCAGGTTCGGCATTGTTCGAGTCGTAGAGAAGGTGATCGGTGCCCTTGGAGTCGTAACACTTCACGGCTGCACTGCGGGAAACTCCGCGTGGGTCGAACGACACAAAGGTATAAGCATTGCGAAGCGCAGCGGTGCCGATGTCTGCCCAGCTGTTAGCCAGGAAGTCATAGCCAGAGCCACCGGGGCCACCAGGGTTGATTAGCAGCGAACCGACGGAGTTATTCGTGAATTTGCGAATCAACGAAAGGTCGATTGTTTCGCCTTCAGGCTTGTCCCAATCCAGAGGGACCTTTACCTTGGCGCACTGGAAGACCCCATCTTCACAGAGCTGCCAGTCAACCTGTTGGTTGTAGACATCACCGGTCGGCACGATGTTGCTGCAACCGCTGAAGGTGATTGCCACAAACAAAGTTGCGATCAAGGCAAAAAGTTTCTTCATTAGGCGCTCCGCTTCAGTGTTGTAGCCAGGGAATCCATTAGATAGATATCGCGAACGTTGCGGTCGATGCGGTCGCGGCAGATTTCAATCTGTTCGAGCACGTGAATGGTTCGAGCTGGGGTGGTGGCGTCCGCGGTTTCACGAATCTCTTTTTCAAGATCAACATTCACCAAAGCACTCCCCGACTTCAGCTGAATAATCAGGACGTCACGGTACATGGCAAGTAGATCAACCAGTATGCGGTCTAGACCATCACGAAGCGAACGAGTGGCACGACGCTTCTGCGCTTCTTCTAAGTTCTTGATGTCGGGTCGGAACTGCGGTGGCACGGTATCGGTTGGAGTGAGACCTAGTGAATGAAGCAGTGACTGGCGCTCCTCTTCGTCGCGCTCCTTGGTAAGTGCGGCTGCATCCTTGCGTGCTAATTCCAGCCACTTGTCGGAAACGATAACCGCCTGGCTAACATTGCGAATGTTCAGGGCGGCGGCGAGGTACTCGCGTCGGCGGCCGCGAACCTCGGAGCTCTTGGCAAGTCTGCGCGCCATGCCGATGTGACTCTGAGCCTCGGCTGCGACTAACTTCGCTAGGCGAGGGTCAACTCCATCGCGTTCGACCAAGAGCGCCGCAACATCTTCAACCGCTGGCACTTTTAGGTTCACACGACGAACGCGAGAACGAATAGTTGGAAGCAGGTCTGCCTCAGAGGGAGCACAGAGAATCCAAATGGTTCCGGCTGGTGGCTCTTCAAGCGCCTTCAACAGAACGTTAGACGCAACCGCAGCCATGCGGTCTGCATCTTCGATGATCATGATTCGATACTTACCCTGAGATGCGCCGAACGACGACTGGGCAACAAGGTCACGAACTTCACCAATGGTGATCTGCACCTTCTCGGTGGTGAGCACGGTGATGTCGGGGTGAGTCTCGGCGGCGGCAAGCACGCAGGAACGGCATTTGCCGCAACCGCCCTCTGTGCATTGCAGAGCGGTTGCAAATTTGCGTGCGAGGTTGGAGCGACCAGACCCGGGAGGGCCGGTGATCAACCAAGAGTGGAAGACCCCGTCTTCTCGCTCAGCAACGGCATGCTGAATAAGCGCTAGCGCTTCAGGCTGCCCAGCCAGCTCGTGCCAAAACGCCTCGGTCATGCGTTCAGCAACTGCCCTAGTCGAGCCTGAATCACACCAAAGATTTCAG
Organism: Actinomycetota bacterium; assembly: GCA_041158865.1. Classification (GTDB taxonomy): domain Bacteria; phylum Actinomycetota; class Actinomycetes; order Actinomycetales; family Microbacteriaceae; genus Rhodoluna. The sequence goes on along the minus strand of JBEBAN010000001.1, from coordinate 41,010 downwards.
TAGGGGTTTGGTTGGCGTCAACCACAACGAAGCGGTTCGGTTCAGCGGCGGCCAACTTCAAAAACTCGGTACGAACAGCCTCGAAGAAATCGATCTTTTCGCGCTCCAAGCGATCTGGCTCCTGCCCCGTCTGCTCACGTCGGGCACGGGCCGCGGATGCGTCGAGGTCTAGAAGGAAGGTCACATCAGGAAGTAAACCATCAACCGCCCACATTGAAATCCCACGAACCTCGGACGCACTCAAGTTACGCCCGGCGCCCTGGTAGGCAACAGAGGAATCTAAGTAGCGATCGGTGATTACCACCTTGCCTTCGGCAAGCGCTGGGCGAACCTTGGTGGCCACGTGATGTGCGCGGTCGGCTGCGTAAAGCAGAGCTTCGGAACGAGGTGCAACATCACCCTTGCGGTGAAGCAGAAGCCCACGGATTTCGTGACCGAGTTCGGTTCCACCGGGTTCGAAAGTTGTAACTACTTCCTTACCGAGCCCGCGAAGGTATTCTTCCGCCATGCGGATTTGAGTTGACTTACCAACCCCATCGATACCTTCGAACGAGATGAACACTACTTCTTCTTACCCTTTGCCTTCACGGTGCGAGCCGTGGTCTTCTTGGCTCCGCGGCCGCTGCTCTTGGCAGGTGCCTGACCAGGCTCTAGCCCTAGTTTTTCACGGCGGGCCATGAGCAGTTCGAAGGCGCGGTCTGGCGACATGTCTTCGATGGTGTCGTCCTTAGGCACTGTGGCATTGACGAACCCGTCTGTCACATAAGGACCGAACTGGCCAGTCTTGGCAACGACCTGACCACCCGAAGCGGGGTCTTCACCGAACTCGCGAAGCGGGGTGGCAGCCGTGCGGCGACCTCCATACTTCGGCTCCGCATAGCGAGCCAAAGCACCGGCTAGATCAATCGAGAAGATTTCGTCCTCTGCGCCGAGCGAACGCGAATCTTTACCCTTCATTAGGTAAGGGCCGAACTTTCCATTCTGTGCGGTGATATCTAGACCGGTTTCAGGGTCAACACCAACCACGCGCGGAAGGGAAAGCAGCTTAAGTGCCGTCTCAAGATCGATGGTCGCTGGGCTCATGGTCTTGAATAGCGAACCGGTCTTCGGCTTGGCCGCATCAGGGTCATTCAAAACAACGTATGGGCCGTAACGTCCGTCCTTGAAGAGAACCTCGAAACCGGTTTCAGGGTCAACACCTAGGACGCGATCGGTGATGATTGGTGCGTCCACCAGCTCCTGTGCCTTGGCTGGAGTCAGTTCGTCTGGAGCCAACTCTTCAGGGATGTTTACAATGCGACGACCGTTTTCGTCGGCGCCTTCCGAGCCTGGCTCCTGGAAGATCTCGATGTAAGGGCCGTACTGTCCGGTGCGCAGAGTGATGGCATCGGTAATGGGGTACGAGTTGATGGCACGAGGGTCCTGGTCGAGAATGTTCTCGGCGGTGTCCTTGAGACCAGTCATGTCATCTCCACCGAAATAGAAGTGCGTCAACCATGCCTTAGCGTCCAGCTTGCCATCGGCGATCTGGTCTAGGTCCTCTTCCATCGAAGCGGTGAACTTGTAATCAATCATCTTGCCGAAGTTCTGCTCGAGGAATCGAATCACGGTAAAGGCGATCCACTCAGGCACCAGAGCCTGACCGCGCTTGGTCACGTAACCCTTGGCAATAATGTTCGACATAATCGCGGCGTAGGTCGAAGGGCGGCCAATGCCGTCTTCTTCCAGAGCCTTCACCAGCGATGCTTCGGTGTAACGAGGAGGTGGGGTGGTCTGGTGGTCCTTCGCGGTTACCGACTCCAGCTTCAGCTTCTGGCCAACCTCTAGATTCGGCAACTTCGACTCAGCCTGGGCGTCGTCCTGGTTGCGGGCTTCGTCGTAGCTCTCCTCATAGGCTGCAAGGAATCCACGGAAGGTGACCACGGTACCGCTTGCCGTGAACTCGGCAACGCGACCATCACCAAGCGGACCAACCGCGATGCGTGCGGTGGTGGTCGAAACCTTGGCGTCGGCCATTTGCGAAGCCACGGTTCGCTTCCAGATCAGTTCGTAAAGATCGTAGGCACGCCCGTGAAGCACCGACGAAAGCTCGGCAGGAGTCTTGAAAACCTCACCGGCCGGACGAATAGCTTCGTGCGCTTCCTGAGCATTTTTCGACTTACCGGTGTAGACGCGAGGTGCATCGGCGACCGAGTCTGCCCCGAACATCTTGGCTGCCTGGGTACGGGCGGCGTTGATTGCCTGCGACGAAAGCGTAGGAGAGTCGGTACGCATATAGGTGATGTAACCCTCTTGATACAGACCCTGCGCGGTGTCCATGGTCTGCTTGGCAGACATGCGCAACTTACGTGACGCTTCCTGCTGCAAGGTAGAGGTGGTGAATGGAGCTGCTGGCCTGCGGGTAGATGGCTTGGCCTCAACCGAGGTCACCGAGATATCCACGCCTGGCTTACCAACGGCGTCCGCGAGCGCACTTGCCGAAGCTTCATCTAGAGGCAGCACGTTACCGGTCAGGTTGCCGAGGTCGTCGAAGTTATCCCCAGAAGCGATGCGCTTGCCATCGAGCGTCTGCAACTTTGCTTCAAAACTCTGCGAACCAGCAGGAGTGTCGAATACGGCTTTGACGTCGTAGTAAGAAGCTGAGACGAATGCCATGCGTTCACGCTCACGCTCAACCACCAGGCGAACCGCTGGTGACTGCACGCGACCAGCACTCAAACCACGATTGATCTTGCGCCAAAGCACAGGGGAAATCTCGTAACCGAACAGGCGGTCAACAATGCGGCGAGTTTCCTGAGCCTCAACTAAGTCGTTGTCGAGTGCACGAGTGTGGTTCAGTGCTTCCTGAATCGCTTCCTTGGTGATCTCGTGGAACACCATGCGTTTGACCGGAACCTTAGGCTTTAGAACCTCGAGCAGGTGCCAGGCAATGGCCTCTCCTTCGCGGTCTTCATCGGTAGCCAGGAAAAGTTCGTCGGCGCCCTTCAGCGCAGCCTTCAAATCCTGTATGGTCTTGGTCTTTCCTGCGGTAATGCCGTAAAGAGGAGTAAATCCGTTGTCCACATCGACGGCGAATTTACCGAAAGAGGTCTTCTTCAACTCTTTAGGAACATTTTTTGGTTCGACGAGCTCACGAATGTGACCCACCGATGCCAACACGTCAAACTCCGGCCCCAAATACTTGGAGATGGTTTTGGCTTTAGCCGGCGACTCAACAATCACCAGTTTGCGACTACTCAAAGAGAACTTTCCGATCTATACGCTCACGCAACATATAAGAGGTAGAAATCATACCTACCGCTAAGACACTACGACAGAATTTCCTCCTAACGCAAGAAAGACTCCACAACAGGCGCTCTCAAGGCGGGGACCTAACACCGCCAAGTAATAGGCTAGAGACATACCAGTACAACGACGTACCAAGTAAAGGATGGCAATGGCGCCAAACTCAAACTCGTCTCTCGCATGGGACGACCAGCTCACTCTCGCAGAGTCACTAATCCCAGTAATCGGCCGACTTTACCGCAAAAACGGCGTGGTTCTTTCAATCCACGGACGAAGCCTGATTAACCGAAACCCAATCGAACTTCTAAAGGCACACCGCTATGCCCGTCACGTCGACGGCATTCCGCTAGATGTCAGCCGCTCAGTTCAGCTAATCCACCTACTGGACTCACTTGACCTTGCTCCCGCTTCGATCGACGTGGCTCGAGTCATCGCCGGCCATGCCGCCAAGGGTGGCTCGTTCGACTCCTATATAAAGAGTGAACTGAGCGAAGTAATCGGGGGTCACAAGGACGGCTCCGGAGAAGCCGACGTGGTTCTCTACGGTTTCGGTCGCATCGGCCGCCTGGTTGCCCGAATCCTGCTAGCCCAGTCTGGCGATCGTCGTGGTTTGAATCTTCGAGCCATCGTAGTTCGCAAGGGAAGCGACGACGACCTCGTAAAGCGTGCCAGCCTCCTACGCCGCGACTCTGTTCACGGCCCGTTTGAGGGAACCATCACCGTGGACGCCCACAATGACACCATCGTGGCCAACGGCAAGCCGATTCGAATCATCTACTCGGATAACCCGAGCACCATCGACTACGAGTCCTACGGAATTCACAATGCTCTAGTCATCGACAACACCGGACGTTGGCGCGACGAGGCGGGCCTACGCCAACACCTTCAGAGCAAGGGCGTGGCTAAGGTGCTACTCACCGCTCCTGGCAAGGGTTCGCTTCCAAACGTGGTCTACGGTCTAAACCAAGACAACGTGAAGCCGGAAGACAAGATCGTCACCGCAGCCTCTTGCACTACCAACGCCATCTCCCCTGTGCTTCACGTTCTCGATGAAGCATTCGGTATCGAGTTTGGTCATGTTGAGACGGTCCACTCGTTCACCAACGACCAGAACCTGATCGATAACTTCCACAAGGGCGAACGCCGTGGACGCTCGGCGGTTCTGAACATGGTGATCACCGAGACCGGTGCCGCGAGCGCCGTTTCCAAGGTTCTGCCCCAGTTCGCTGGCAAGCTGACCGGTAACGCAATTCGCGTACCAACCCCAGATGTGAGCATGGCCATCTTGAATCTGACTTTGAGTAAAGAGGTGACCAAGCTGGCGTTGAACCAGACCTTGCGTCACGCTTCGCTTGAGTCAGGTCTTCGAAACCAGATTGACTACATCGAATCCCCAGAGGTGGTCTCCACCGACTTCGTTGGCTCAAACCGTGCCGGCATCGTCGACGGTCTTGCCACCATCGGTCAGGGTAAGCACGCCGTGGTCTATGTTTGGTACGACAACGAGAACGGTTACTCTCACCAGGTGGTTCGCGTGGCTCAGAAGATCACTGGCGTCAGTCGCCCTGCATTCCCTAAGGTTCGCCAGCTCTAGCCCTTGCTGTAAGGCTTCCGTCTCGCAATTCGATTCGGACGTCGCTTCCTATTACCTCGCAGAGCGTGACCTCAGCCGAAAGACTTCGTGCCACTTCGCACGGGGAACCGGCAACTAGGCCGCGCAAGGCATCGGCTGCAGCAACCGCTGCATTATCAGCCATAACCTGCAGTCGTTGCTGTTCAAGCGCTCGGTTTAGGGGGATAGCGAATGCGGTAACCAGACTGAGCAATGCTGCGATGATTCCGATTGCCAGCACGGAACCACTACCCCGCTCTAGAGACCTAGACGCCTGGCACATGCCTCCTCCTTGAGCGGAAGCAGCCCCGATGCAGACAGGGTCACACAAACCAACTTTCCCTCGATGTTCCCACCTTCCGCTTGACCCCTGGCAATCGCTCTTGCCTGTTCGCCGGCCCTCGCCGCTAGTTCCATCCGCTGCAGAGGAACGCTCAATCCCTGTATTGCGAGAGTGAGCACGAGCAGAACAGCGGGTAAGGAAATTGCGATCTCTGCTGTCACCGTTCCGCTCTCGCTACGGAGTCGCAACGGTTAAAGCCTTCATCACGAGGTCGTAGAGAATCTTCTTCACCTCATCACTACGCATGATCACCACCAGGAGTCCTGCGAAACCAACCGCAGCCATCGTGGCAATCGCATATTCGGCGGTAGCCGAACCTTCTTCACTTTGTAGTTTCTTCATCTTTACCTTTCTATGAAATGACCATGGCCAGAGCTAGGGGCACTATGGCAACCAGGACGAACGCCGGCAGTACGGTAACGCCCAGCGGCCAGAGGATTGCCACGGCAGTCTTTTGTATTCGTTTTCTGTCTGCTGTGTACGAAGCAAAGCGAAGTTCATCGGCTCGTTCGGTAATTAGCTGCATAGTTGGAGTCTCATTACCTAGAAATTGAATTTCCGATTCTTCTACCCCTAGCTCTTTAGCGGCCAAGCTGATCGGAAGACCGGCCCCAACAGAAATTGCCAAGAGTTCCAGGTCGAAGCCAGGATCCGAACTGGCTGGCTGCCCTTTCTTCAACAAGCGAGTAATCCACCTGCTCCCCAGCAAATAGAGCAACAGCCCAAGCGCAACCGAGGCATCTGCCATCCATGACGAAGTGAATAGGCGTACTACCGGGATACCAGTGACCGCTCCACCAACTAGAACCAGCAAAGGTAAATTCATCACCAATCGAGCACTGGCCTTGGGTCCAGTGGCGGCAATTTGTAGTTCTTCGGTTAACTCTTCGCGCTTGCGAAGAACCTGGGCGAACCTCTGCAGTGTTCCAACCAACGGTCCACCAACTCTCATGTTCACTTCGAGAAGTCGCTCCAGTTCATGGCGACCGGTTTCGCTGAGCCGATCGGTATCTAACTTCACCGGAATACCGGCTCTGAGCATTTGAGCCATCGAAGAAACTTCCGCCGCATCAGAACTCATGTCGAACCACCAACTTGTTTTCATTGGTGAGGGCAAGGCTCGAAATGGAGGCAATTCGAACAGCACTACGCCGTTCACTCAGAGAAATTACGTAACGAAAGGCGCTAGCAGCCAGATGCGCTGTGGTGGCAGGCGAGAGACCACCGAGAAGCCCGATGCCGATGAGCCGCGATGGCAGATCCTCGGCTCGGTTCGCGTGGATGGTCGTGGCAGAGCCTTGGTGGCCGCTGTTCAGAGCTTGGAGCATTGGTACCAGCTCGGCTCCTCTGACTTCACCAACCACTATTCGGTCTGGCTTCATTCGCAAAGATTCGGTGACGAGGCGTTGCAGGTCAATTTGACCAAAGCCGTCACTATTAGCCTGCCTGGTTTGAAGCGAGACGACATTGGGTGATGGAAGTTCCAGCTCTGACACGTCTTCAACTGTGACGATCCGCTCACCCGGTACTTCGGAGAGCATTGAGCGCAGCAATGTGGTCTTCCCTGAACCGGTACCGCCACAAATTACGAAGTTGGAACGCTCGGAAACAATTTGAGACAAGATTGGTTGCCAACGAATCGGATTCTCCACCGCCGACGACAAAGAAAGAGATCTAATCGAGTGCTTCCGAATGGAAACGTTGATGTTTGGATTAGTGCCGAGTGGGAGACTCAAATGAAATCGCAGGTTTCCATAGGCCACATCTGCAAAGGGTTGCCCGTAGTCGAGCCGTTTGCGATATTCACTGGCCAAATTGACGGCGAATTCTTGTAATTCAACTGACGACTCAAACGGATTTTCTGAAGTCACCCAGGAGCCATCGAGAAACGCAAATGACTGATGAGCACCGTTCAAAACTAGATCGGTGAGGTGTTCGTTAGCTAGAAGTTGTTCGAGGCGTTCTGGAAGCATGCATCGAGCATCCGTCTTTTTCGGTGCGAGATTCAGTTCACCTAGAAAAATGTGGAAAACCCGTTAAAAAGGGGGCGGCAGGCTCTGGGGGAGGGCCTGCCGCCGGCGAGGTCAAATTGGGGGGAATAGACCTCGCGGTCGCTCTAAAGCGACATTTATAACATTACATTGGTTGTCTAACAATGTGGCAAATTTCAGCATATTGACAGGATTAATCTGGCAGTATGTCCCTAGCGACATGCAATGGGGCATGTCACGGATCCATGGAGAACGACAACGATGTCTGACAGCAAGAAAACTTTTGCACCCACACCAGAATTTGCAGCCAACGCAGTAGCTAAGGCTGATCTCTATACCGAAGCCAAGGCCGACCGCCTTGCCTTCTGGGAAAAACAAGCCAAGCACCTGCACTGGCACAAGCCATTCACCGAAGTACTTAACTGGTCGCACGCACCGGTTGCTCGCTGGTTTGATGACGGTGAACTAAACGTTTCGTACAACTGCCTAGACCGCCACGTCAACGAAGGACGCGGCGACCGCGTTGCCCTCTATTTTGAAGGCGAACCAGGCGACCGTCGCTCACTTACTTACGCAGAGCTAACTCGCGAGGTCAAGAAGGCAGCCAACGTACTCACCGATCTCGGTGTTGTGAAGGGCGACCGTGTTGCCATTTACATGCCGATGATTCCGGAAGCCGTAATCACCATGCTGGCCGTTGCCCGCCTAGGTGCAATCCACTCGGTGGTCTTCGGTGGTTTCTCCGCAGACGCACTTGCAACTCGTATTCGTGACGCAGACTGCCGCGTTGTGGTTACCGCTGACGGTGGATACCGCAAGGGCAAGGCTTCGGCTCTAAAGCCAGCCGTTGACGAAGCCCTAGCCAACAACGCTTGCCCAACGGTTGAGCAGGTTCTAGTGGTCAAGCGCACCGGCGATGACGTCCAGTGGAACGAGCACGACAACTGGTGGCACGACCTTATGGAAACCGCATCGGACGAGCACGAGGCGCACCCGTTCCCAGCTGAACAGGAACTCTTCATCCTTTACACCTCTGGTACTACCGGAGCACCTAAGGGAATCTTGCACACCTCGGGTGGTTACCTAACTCAGGCCAGCTACACCCACCGCAACATCTTCGACCTACACCCAGAGACCGACGTCTACTGGTGTACTGCCGACATCGGTTGGATTACCGGTCACTCGTATGTGGCTTATGGTCCGCTAGCAAATGGTGCCACTCAGGTTCTTTACGAAGGCACCCCGGACGATGGCCGCTGGTGGGAAATCATCGAGCGTTACAAGGTTTCGATTTTCTATACCGCTCCAACCGCGATCCGTTCGTTCATGAAGCTTGGTCGCGAGATTCCAGACAAGTACGACCTATCGAGCCTTCGCGTCCTAGGTTCGGTTGGTGAGCCAATCAACCCTGAGGCTTGGATTTGGTACCGCGACGTAATCGGCGGCGGCCACTGCCCAATTGTTGACACCTGGTGGCAGACCGAGACCGGTGCAATCATGGTCTCCCCTCTGCCTGGTGTGACTTCGCTAAAGCCTGGATCGGCCCAGACTCCGGTTCCTGGCATCGAGATCAAGATTGTGAACGAAGAAGGCAAGGAAGTTCCTCGCGGCGAGGCTGGTCTACTTACCATCACCGAGCCTTGGCCTTCAATGCTTCGCGGCATCTGGCGTAACCCAGGCCGCTTCCACGAGGCCTACTGGTCGAACTTCGAGGGTCAGTACTTCGCTGGCGACGGAGCCAAGTGGGATGAAGATGGCGACCTTTGGTTGCTAGGACGAGTGGACGACGTTATGAACGTTTCCGGTCACCGTCTATCTACCGCAGAGATTGAATCGTCGCTGGTTGGTCACCCTTGGGTTGCCGAAGCTGCGGTTGTTGGAGCCAAGGACGAAATCACCGGTCAGGCTGTGGTCGCGTTCGTGATTCTGCGCCTCGACCAGGTTGAGGCGGCCGGCGAAGCAGAGAACATCTCCAAGATTCTGCGCGAGCACGTTTCGAAGGACATCGGTGCGATCGCTCGTCCTCGTCAGATTATGGTTGTGGCAGAACTTCCAAAGACTCGTTCGGGCAAGATCATGCGACGACTACTTCGTGACGTTGCTGAAGACCGTCCGATTGGCGATGTAACCACTCTTGCCGACACCAGCGTGATGAGCGTAATCAGCTCGAAGATCGCCGGTGGAGCAACCGACTAAGGGTTATTCGAACTCTACGATTAGTTCCAGTTCAACTGGCGAGTCCAGTGGCAACGAAGGAACTCCAACGGCGCTTCGTGCGTGTGCTCCGGCATCACCGAATACCTCTCCGAGGAATTCCGAAGCGCCGTTAATCACACCTGGCTGCCCTGTGAAATCTGGGGTCGAGGCAACAAAGCCAACCAGTTTCACAATTCGCTTTACGCGGTCGAGGTCTCCGATCACGAGCTTTACAGCCGCGAGCGCGTTTAGTGCGGCCTGACGAGCGTAGGCCTTGGCGTTCTCCGGGCTGACCGAATCTCCAAGCTTGCCGGTCTCAGGGAGTGCTCCGGCGGTGAAAGGAAGCTGCCCAGAGGTGAAAACTAGGTTTCCGGAAACGACAGCCGGAACGTAGGCGGCAACAGGCTTGGCTACCTCAGGTAGCGGGGAGCCTAGTTCTACTAGGCGTGACTCGATTTTGCTCATTTCTTAAGGCTACCTGTGAGTTTCGCTAAGGGCTACATGTCGGGGAATCTTGAGGCAATAGAAGGTAACCTTGTACTTATGTCTAGTAGCAATCAGGGCGAGACCATTCTGAGCCGTATCCTCAAGTTTGCTGGCTTGAACGCACTTGTCGGTCTAGTCGGATTGGTTCTGCTAGCCCCACTTCTAGTGGTTTCAGGCGTCGGAGGTTCACTCGGTGTAGCGCTTTTCGAATCGTTGCCTAAGTACATGGAGCCGGTGAATGCCAACCAGGCTTCTACCCTTTACGGCGTGGACGACGAAGGCAACCCGGTCAAGATCAACGACTTCTACGAGGACAACCGAATCTCGGTCGCCTTCGAAGACATCTCAGACAACTTCAAGAACGCAGTTATTGCTACCGAAGACCCTCGCTTCTACAGCCACAAGGGTGTTGACTTCATCTCGCTGGTTCGCGCTGCCGTGAACTCTGCCATTAAGGGCGGTGGCGGTCCGGGTGCCTCCACAATCACCATGCAGTATGTTCGCAACAGCCTTGTGGAAGCGGCCATGATCAAGGGCGACAAGAAAGCCGCCGAAGAGGCTAAGGATCCAAACCCTACTCGTAAGCTTCGCGAAATCCGCCTGGCCCTTGCCGTTGAACAAGACTTCACCAAGAAGGAGATTTTCGCCGGCTACGCAAACCTCTCGTTCTTCGGTAACCAGATCTATGGTGTTGAGGCAGCCAGCGAGTACTACTTCGGAAAGAAGGCCAGCGAGCTAAACCTTGAAGAAGGCGCACTGCTCGCAGGCATGCTGCAGTCTCCTAACGTTTACAAGCCAGACGTTGAGGAAAACCTTCCAGCAGCCAAGATTCGCCGCGACTACGTAATCCAGAACATGGTTCCCGACTACATCTCCCAGTCTGAGGCAGACGAGGCCAAGGCCAAGCCAATCACTGTGAACATCACCAAATTGAACCAGGGTTGTGAAGCAAACCAGGCAACCGCGTTCTTCTGCGACTACGTGGTTTGGACCGTTCGTAACTCCCCTGAGTTCGGTGCCACTCTCGAAGACCGTCAGAACCTGCTTCGTCGCGGCGGCCTTGAGATCTACAGCACGATGAACATCAGCTTGCAAAACAAGACCGATGCGACCATCAAGAAGCGTGTTCCGGTCGATGACAGGAACCGCCTAGGAGCGGCCTCAGTTTCCGTTGAGGTTGGAACCGGTCGCGTGCTTGCGATGTCTCAGAACCGCATCTACGACCAAACCCAGTCTGGTGAAAAGGGACACACTTCGGTGAACTTCTCCGCCGATAAGAACTATGGCGGTTCATCCGGCTTCCCAACCGGTTCGGCCTACAAGGTATTTACCCTTGCGACCTGGCTGCAGTCTGGCAAGAAGCTAGGCGACAAGGTTGATGGTCGAATCCACGAATGGCTCCCAGACGAGATTCCTTCTCGCTGTGGCGCCTGGGCTGGAACTTACAAGCCGAAGAACTCTGCGGCACACGAGCCGACCAACCCAAACATCAATACCGCTATGGCTCTTTCGATCAACACCGCGTTCATGAGCATGGCTTCACAGCTTGACCTCTGCGACATCCGAGACACCGCACTGGCCTTTGGTGTTCACCGCGCCGACGGCAACGAACTGGAATATATTCCAGCGTCCGTCCTAGGTGTAAATGAAATTGCTCCGATCACTATGGCCATCGCAAATGCTGCACTACCGAACAAGGGTGTTGTCTGCAGCCCAATCGCCATCGACCGCGTTGTGGTTCGCGCAACCGGTAAGGAAATGGCAGTACCGAAGTCTGCTTGCACCCAGGCGACCACTCCTGACGTTGCGGCCGGCACACTTCACGCGATGCGCGGCGTAATCAAGGGCGGTACCGCAGGACTTTCCAACACCGGCGACGGTGTTGATATCGCCGGTAAAACCGGAACCACCGACCACTCGATCCAGACCTGGATGACCGGTTTCTCGGCTAAGGTTTCGACCGCGGTTTGGGTTGGCAACGTGACCGGCGACGTACGACTCAGTGGAGTATCAACCGGCGGTAAGAGCGCATACTACGCTCGTCACGACATCTGGCGCACGGTCATGAAGCTTGCTAACAAGATCTACAAGCCGGGTGCCATGCCTTCAGCACCAAGCATCTTTGCTGGTGCTACTGGGGCTACGGTTCCAGACGTTTCAACCATGGATCCAACTTCGGCTAGCTCCCAACTTCAGCTTGCCGACCTCTACTACGACGTCAAGGTTGACCAGGTGCTTTCAGACAAGCCAGCCGGAACCGTTGCCTACACCGTACCTGCAGCTGGTTCCCGTGTGACTCGTGGAACCATCATCAAGGTTTACATTTCCAGTGGTGGCGCCGTTCGAGTTCCAAGCGATCTCTTGAGCCACGGCCCGACCGTGAATGACATCAATAACTACTTGAACACTCTGCCTGGTGGATTGACTGCCTTCGGCTCATCCGGACGGCAGTCAGGCAACTGTGGACCTAGTGACACGGTTACTAGAAGTGCTCCTACCCCTGGCACCTACACCCAGCCTTCCACCTCCATCGAACTCTTCTGCGGCGGCTAATGGAGTTCGTCTTCTGGCTGCTGGCAACCCTGTTTTCAGTAGGTCTTTTGTTGGCGCTGTGGGGCATCTTCATCGAACGATTCCGCTTTACCGTTCGCCATGACGAACTAGCCATTCTTCCAAAAGGTTCCAAACCGATTCGCGTTCTACACATCAGCGATTTCCACGTGGCTCCCTGGCAGAACCGTAAACTGACATGGATTCGAGAATTAGCCAAACTAAAACCTGACCTGATCGTCAACACCGGCGATAACCTCGGACACGTCGATGCTATCCGTCCGACACTTGAAGCGCTGAAACCTCTGATGGAAGTTCCAGGTGTCTTCGTTGGTGGCTCAAACGACTACCACGCCCCGGAAATCCGTAATCCGCTTTCGTACCTGAATAAGCCTTCTACTCCTGGTAGACGAAAGCACCTAGAAACTTCCACCCTATTTGGCGCCTTTGAGGCAGCTGGGTGGCTAAACCTTAACAACCACTCAGGAAGCCTCACCATTCAAGGCACCCGAATCGGTTTCCTGGGGCTTGATGATCCCCACGATGAACTGGCTCGATACGAGAGCCTGAACACCCAGGTAGAAAAACTGGCCAACGACGACCTAGTGTTTGGCGTTGCGCACGCACCCTACCTGCGTGTGATTTCGGAGTTCCAATCACGTGGCAGCAAACTGGTTTTCGCAGGACACACCCACGGAGGTCAGGTCTGTCTTCCCAGCGGGCGAGCCATCATCACCAACTGTGATTTGCCTGCTCGATTCGCCAAAGGGCTTCACAACATTGAGTCTGGAAACGGAAACGTTTGGCTTAATGTTTGCGCTGGTCTAGGCACTTCGATTTTCGCGCCAATCAGAGTTTTCTGTGCGCCAGAAGTAAGACTCCTGACACTAGCAGCCGCTAGCTAGCCTAGAGCCCACACCTCTGGGCCAATAACGATGTAGTGCTCGTTCTTGTTGTCACAGCGAACGGTTGCCTCCACAACGAAACAGGTCAGCTCGCCAACCGTGAGAGTCTCACCAGTGTTTAGCGTCTGGGCGTTCGAAGGGTCAGCGTAAAGTCCGGAGGCACAGTTGAACTGCGCATCCTTGCCACCTGCAGCCTTCTCATTAAGGCGAATCTGGTAACCGTAGGAAAGCTTGCACTCGGTAGGGGCAGGAACCTGGTCATAGGTTGCGTCCGCTTCGTTCTGCTCACAAACTACAAACTTTTCTTCAGGGTTGATGGAACACCAGGCGGGGCCGGTGCCTACACGGAAGATGTAATCGCCGTAGCCACTCTCAAAGATGTATGGCTCGAGCGTCAAGGCATCTTCGGCTGGAACATTAGGGATTAGCGCGGGGTCAAAAGTCTGCAGTGGAATGTCTGTGGAAGTTGGGTCGGTCGTTGGCGTTACCGCACAACCTCCCAAAATCAGGGACGAAAGAGCCACAGCAGTTACGAGAAAAGATTTGCGGCCCACAGGAAAAGAATAAATCCTGTGAGCCGCTGAAACCTGCTAGTTCGCTGGTGTTTCGCTACTAAAACTCTTTCGCTACTAGTTCTGCAATTTCGTAGGTGTTTAGCGCAGCACCCTTGCGAAGGTTGTCGCCAACCACGAACAGCTCAATGCTGTTGGTGAAGTCGAGCGACTGACGAATGCGGCCAACAAAAGTCGGGTCTTGGCCGGCAACCTGGTTAGGGGTTGGGAAGACGCCGTTGGCTGGGTCATCGAGAACGCGGATGGTTGACTGCTGACCAAGAACTTCGCGAACCTCATCTGCGGTTAGGTCATTCGCGAAGGTCGCGTGAACAGTAAGCGAGTGGCTCACCTGAACTGGAACACGAACACACGAAGCGGCGACCTTTAGGTCAGAGATCCCTAGAATCTTGCGCGACTCGTCGCGGACCTTCATCTCCTCCGAGGTGTGGCCGCCAGCCTTTAGCGATCCTGCAAAAGGAATCACGTTCATAGCGATTGGGTGAGACCAAGGCGAGTTCGATAGATCGTTGCCGGAAGCGGCAAGCGCGTCACGGACGTCATTGGTCTTGGTACCTAGGGACAGCTGGCCACCGATGGCAGCAAGCTCTCCAGCAAGTTCGTCGATGCCTGCAGCACCAGCACCGGAAACAGCTTGGTAGCTCGAAACTACAAGTTCCTTCAGGGTCCACTTGCGGTGTAGCGCACCCATGGCAGCCATCATCGTGAGGGTGGTGCAGTTAGGGTTCGAGATGATTCCCAGCGGACGGTTCTTCGCCTGCTCTGGGTTTACCTCAGGAACCACTAGCGGAACCTGGTCGTTCATGCGGAAAGCGCCTGAGTTGTCAACGGCAATCGCGCCACGCTCGGCAGCGATCGGAGCCCAGACTTCAGAAACCTCATCAGGAACGTCAAACATGGCAATGTCGATGCCATCGAAAGCCTCAGGAGATAGAGCAACGACGGTTAGGTCTTCTCCGTGAACCTGAATCTTCTTACCAGCCGAACGAGGGCTAGCGATCAGACGAATCTCTCCCCAGATGTTCTCGCGGTTGTTGATGATGTCAATCATCACGGTACCAACTGCACCGGTTGCACCGACTAGGGCGAGGTTAGGCTTTCTGCTCATGGTTCTCTCTCCTGTTTTCTAACGCTTAATCTTTAGCGACCGGTACCGGCGTAAACAACAGCTTCGATTTCGCTGTCTAGACCAAAGGCGGTGTGAATCGCACGGGCTGCGTCGTCGGCTTCCTTCAGATCGGTAACAACCGAGATGCGGATTTCCGAAGTGGAAATCATCTCGATGTTGATGCCGGCTTTAGCCAAAGCGTTGAAAAGGGTTGCCGAAACACCTGAGTGAGTGCGCATGCCCGCGCCAACCACCGAAATCTTGCCGATCTCGTGGTCAACCTCAAGCTCGCGGTAACCCAGCGAAGACTGGCTTTTCTCAAGGGCTGCAACAACCTTTGCCGAGTCTCCCTTTGGAAGAGTGAACGAAATGTCCGAAACCTTGTCATCGACGTCAACACCGGTAGCGGTGTTCTGAACGATCATGTCGATGTTTGCGCCAGCTTCGGCAACAACGTTGAACAACTCAGCAGCCTTGCCAGGAAGGTCAGGAATACCGACAACGATGATCTTGGTCTGGCTCTTATCGGTTGCTACACCAGAAACTACTGACTCTTCCATGTTCTCTCCTCGGTTTCCTGAGATGACCCTGGTTCCCGGGTCGGTGCTAAAAGTGGATCGCACGCGAAGGTCAACGTTGTGACGTCGCGCAAACTCAACTGCACGAATGTGCAGAATCTTGGCTCCTGCCGCGGCCAACTCAAGCATCGACTCAACGTCGATGTAGTCAAGCTTCTTGGCGGCTGGAATCTGGCGTGGGTCAGCGGTGTAAACGCCGTCCACGTCTGAGTAAATCTCGCAAACATCTGCGTCGAGTGCCGCGGCCAACGCCACAGCAGTGGTGTCTGAACCACCGCGACCAAGAGTGGTGATGTCGCGGGTCTCACGGTTGAAGCCCTGGAATCCTGCGACAATCGCGATGTCGCCGTCATCCAAAGCTTCGCGAATACGGTCTGGGGTCACTTCGGCGATGCGAGCGTTACCGTGCTTGGAGTCGGTGACGATTCCAGCCTGAGAACCGGTGAAAGAACGCGACTGCGCTCCAGCCGAGTCAATCGCCAAAGCAAGAAGCGCCATCGAGATGCGCTCACCTGCAGTTAGCAACATGTCTAGCTCACGAGGGTTTGGGTTGTCGGTGACCTGGTTCGCCAGATCCATTAACTCGTCGGTGGTATCGCCCATAGCTGAAACCACAACCACAACCTGGTTACCTGCCGCCTGAGTCTCAATGACGCGCTTAGCAACGTGCTTAATCTTGTCGGCATCGCCAACCGATGAACCACCAAACTTTTGCACGATTAGAGCCAAGGCATAACTCCATAAGGGGTAGGAAACTACAGGGGATTTGTTAAAGTTTAGCCCAAATGATTAGTTCGCAGAACGGCGACCTGAAAATGCACGACCCAAAGTAACTTCATCCGCGTATTCGAGGTCTCCACCGACAGGCAAACCGGACGCCAAACGCGTCACCGAAATACCTAGGCTGCTCAACATACGAACCAGGTAAGTGGCCGTCGCCTCGCCCTCAAGGTTCGGGTTCGTTGCCAAAATCACTTCTTTGATTTCGGTATTGGAAAGCCTGGTCATCAGCTCTTTGATGCGCAACTGCTCAGGACCTATTCCCTGGATCGGGCTAATCGCGCCACCGAGCACGTGGTACAAACCGCGGAACTCGCGAGTGCGCTCGATCGCTTGAACATCCTTTGATTCCTCGACGACGCAAATTGATGACTTGTCGCGGCGTTCGTCACGGCAGATGTTACAACGGTCTTGTTCGGATACGTTTCCGCAGATGTCGCAGAAGCGCACCTTCTCCTTAACCTCGATCAAAACGCGTGCCAAGCGTTGCGGCAGATCGTCCTCGGTTTGAAGTAGATGGAAAGCGATTCGCTGAGCAGACTTTGGACCCACTCCAGGCAAACGCCCGAGCTCATCGATAAGTTCTTGAACGATACCTTCGTACATTATTCGTCGATTGGTTCCGCACCGAGAATCTCACGCAACAGAGACTCACCATAACGAGCACTCTCATCTACCGCGGCGTTTCGAGACTTCGGCGCTTCTTGCTCTTCAGGCTCTTGCGGATCCTCAGGCTCTGCCACTGCAGCAGCCACAGATTCAACGACAGGCGCCGCAGCTGCAGGAGCCGGAGCCTCAGGGTGCTTGGCTGCATCCATCTGTGGCTTGAACTTGACCACGATTCCGAATTCGGCCTCGATGGCCTTGCGCAAAACATCCGGAGCTCCGGCGGAACTCTTGAAGTTCTCGAGGTCGTAGTTACTAGCAAATCGAAGGGTTAGAACATCACCCTCGAGGGCAATGACATCAAGGTTGTAGGCAACCATGTAGGCAGACTTCGATTTCTTTTGCACGGCTTCAAGGATCTTGGTCCATGCAGAGCGCATCTGGCTGGTGGTAACCCCTGCCACGGCCGGAACCACGGCAATTGGAGTAGTAGGTGCCGCCTGCGATACTGGAGCAGCAACAGGTGCGGTGACCGGAGCTGCAGCAGGCGCAGCGTTAGATACCGGTACCGAAGCGGTAACCGGTGCAGCAGGAACCTCGGCTCCCCCAATACCAATACGACGTTCAAGTCTTTCGATCCGAGCGAGCGAGCCAACCTCAGCTGCGTTTGCGGCAGGGACCAAAATCTTGGCACACATCAACTCGAGGTGAAGCTTTGGGCTGGTAGCACCGGTCATCTTGGTAAGCGACTCGTTAACCATTGCAGCTGCATGTGCCAACTCGGCCTTACCGAATTTCACTGCCTGCTCGTGCAGACGAGCCAACATCTCTTCACTGATTCCTCGAAGAACGCTGCGCGCCTCGGAACCAACCGACTCAACCAGAATCAGGTCGCGCAGACGCTCAAGTAGATCTTCTACGAACTGGCGTGGGTCCTGACCGCTTTGAATGATTTTGTCGACAGACTGGAAAACCGTGGACGAATCGCCAATTGCCAAAGCTTCAACGGTTTCGTCGAGCACTGCGTCTGGCGTGTAGCCAAGCAGCGCAACTGCCCGCTCGTAGGTAACCTTGCCTTCGTCGGAGCCAGCAATCAACTGGTCAAGCAGCGAAAGGGAGTCACGAACTGAACCGCCACCCGAGCGAACCACAAGCGAAAGAACGCCGGGAGCAACATCAACCTTCTCTGACTTACAAAGTTCCTCTAGATAATCCAGAAGCTGTGCTGGTGGAACCAAGCGGAATGGGTAGTGGTGGGTGCGCGAGCGAATGGTCGCAATAACCTTCTCAGGCTCGGTGGTAGCAAAGATGAACTTCACGTGAGCTGGTGGCTCTTCAACAATCTTGAGCAGAGCGTTGAAACCCTGCGCAGTAACCATGTGCGCCTCATCAAGGATGAAGATTTTGTAGCGGTCACGGGCTGGAGCGAAGAGTGCACGTTCGCGAAGATCACGAGCATCGTCAACACCGTTATGTGAAGCGGCGTCGATCTCAACAACGTCTAGAGAACCAGAGCCATCACGTGCCAGCTCAACACAGCTCGGGCACTTGCCACAAGGGGTATCGGTTGGCCCCTCAGCACAGTTCAGGCAGCGAGCCAAGATTCTGGCAGAGGTGGTCTTTCCGCAACCGCGAGGACCGGAGAAAAGATAAGCGTGATTCACCTTGTCAGCACGAAGGGCAGCCATGAGAGGCGCGGTCACCTGAGACTGGCCGATTAGTTCGGCAAAAGTCTCTGGGCGATAGCGGCGGTATAGAGCGGTACTCACGTAAAGAGCCTAACCCTTCCCACCGACAGTGCTTTGAAATGAAAAGAACTCCCCGCACACCCGCCAGAGCCCAGTTACCCTTGCTATCTTTCGATCCTGGGGGAGTTAGCCGAGATGACGCCGCACGGGGAGTCCGCTTTCAATTCTATCGGTGAAGAAATACGACCGACGACGTGTGGAAAACCTTAGTCGTCATCCTCGTCTTCATCGTCTTCGTCATCGTCTTCGTCTTCATCGTCTTCGTCATCGTCGTCGTCGTCATCGTCGTCGTCATCGTCACCAGATCCGAAACTCGGACCCGAAATTGGCGCCGGAGACGTTCCGCCAGTCCCTGCAGTTCCAGCAGTGCCGTCGAGGCTGGTGTCGGTGGTCTCGTCTACCGAGCCGTCGCCATCCACGCCAT
Organism: Actinomycetota bacterium; assembly: GCA_041158865.1. GTDB lineage: Bacteria > Actinomycetota > Actinomycetes > Actinomycetales > Microbacteriaceae > Rhodoluna. The sequence continues at coordinate 21,826 of JBEBAN010000001.1, read as the reverse complement.
TCTGCTGATTCTGCTCTTGGCCCTGAACCTGGTTAGTACCGGCAGCCGGTGCGCCAGACTGAAGCGCCGCCACTTCCATCGGAATGAATGCCGCTCCGCCGATTACTAGTCCTCCGGCGATGGCTGCGATTACCTGTGTGTTCATGGTTTCCCCTTACGTTGTAACTCTACTCTCATGTCCTTTCCTGAGAATTAGCCCAGAGCCAGATGTGAGAACACCTTGAGAACGCCAACTCCAGCGCCGACATTTTGTTTCCACTCACCGCTATCGGACGCTTTCCAATAGGAACCCGTGCCTACAGGTTCGGAAAGCGCAAGCATTAGAAGGGTTTTACTAGGCCTTCCCGCCATGAGAAACTAACCTTTACTCATGGGTGGTAATTGGAAGATCAATCTGCCGTCGGACGCCCGAACGTATTCGGAATCCGATTGGCTGGTGTTCGGCATGACCGGAACTCCCAATACCCGAGAGAAACTTATCGCGCTCACCATTGAGGAAATAGTGAAAAATGGACCTAGCGAATTCAATGCCAAGGACATCTGTGATCGAATCGACGCCAAGCACGCGCTAGTGAATTACTACTTTGGGAACAAGGAAATGCTTATTGCCGAGGCCAGTGCCACAACCTATAAGAAACATGTTCTTGAAATGAGGGACGTTATTCTTGCCGCACCCATGGATCCCGAAAAGCGCCTAAGACTTTTCATCAAGAGGGACCTTGAGTGGCACAAGCGTATGAACGACTGGGCTTTACTGGTTAGCTACCCCCTAGTATCCAAGGCCTCGCGTGAGCTCATCGACACTACGTTTGGCGAAGAACTTAAGGATTATTTTGAGTACCTAGTCGCCCTCATTAGCCGATTAGTGAGGGAAATAAGAACCGGGGTAGTGTCAGAAATCGACTTTGAGCCAAAACGTCTCCCTATGCACGAACTCGCCCTAAATGCCGAAATAGTTCTTGACGCCATCTCCATCCTCTATAGCTCCCACGGCCTAAACATCTGGGCAGCAGGTGCACAAATCGGTTCCTCCAGGATCAATACCACCGTCATATCTCAAAAAATTGCCATCGATCACCACATCAAACGAATGATGGAATTGGCTAGAAAGAAATAACAACCAAAAGTCGCTATATTGAATTGAATTCAATTTTATCTTGAGACTCTAAGGGAGTTATTTTGAAGCGACTTTTTAAGGCGAGCGCCGCAGTATTCGCCGCTCTAGCTCTAGTGATTGGCACCGCAAACATCGCCCAGGCAGTAGCCACTAGAACCCTTGCCGCCGGCAACGTGCTATACGGTCTAGATGGCGCTGGAGCTGGAACTCACGGCACCCTCTACAACATCGACCCACTGACCGGAGCCGTGACCACCGTTGGCTCGCGCGGTGGAGCAGGGACGTACGACTACGCCTACCAGGGTGCATTCAACCCTGTGGATGGCCAAATCTACTGGTCTGGCTCGGTGAGCGACGGCGAGCACCTGTGGAAGACCAACCCATCTACAGGCGCAGCAACATTGGTTGCTACCTTCACAGAAAATGGTTCGAACACCACCATCAACGCACTGGCCATTGGAGCCGATGGGCGAGCTTTTGGCACCTCCCAGAGCAAGTTGTTCTCGGTAAACCTAACTACCGGCGCTTTGACTCGCATTACCGCCTCACTTCCAATCGACATGTTTTACGCTTTCGCCTTCAACCCGGCTGATTCTCGTTTCTACGCAGTGGCAAACAATGACGCAAATGGTGGGCTATTCACATTCGACGTAACTAATGGAACCGCTACTCGCCTAATCCCAATGGCAAACTTCCCTAACTTAGGAGCTGGAACCGGAGCAAACGCCCGCCGCCTCTATTCGATCGCGTTCGACAAAAACGGTTCCCTCTGGGGAACCAACCAGAATGGTGAAATTATCAGCAACGTAGTCACCGGAGCATCGGCAGCAGACTTCATCACTGGCGCGCAGGTCGCTGGCCTTCCAGGTAGCACCTGGGCGAACGGTCTTGCGATCACCTACCCAGCCAGCAATGGCTCGGAGGAAAGTCTTGCCAACACCGGAACCGAAGACGGCGTGCAGGTTGCCTTGGCAACAGGAGCAGCACTGGCAATCGCTATCGGATCGACTCTGACGGTCTACGGTCGTCGTCGCAACCGCTGAGCCGGTTACCAAAGTGGGGATACCGAAAGGTATCCCCACTTTGCTTTAGGTCTTAGGCTTACGTCATGGTCAAACCTCTACCGGCACTTCGTTTACTAACCGCAGCATCGATTCTTATTGCCATCGTTTGGCAGGTAACCGATCGACTCCTGAACAACGTATTCCGTCCCGGCGAGTATTTTGCCTACTTCACGATTCAAAGCAGCCTAGTCGCCGCAGTAGTACTAACCGTCTCCGCAGTTCGAGAACTCAAGGACCTCGAAGACACAAAGACTCTAAATCTTGCAAGACTCAGCGTTAGCACCTACGCCATAGTCGTGGCAGTCGTCTACAACGCACTACTCAGAGGAACCCCAGTGCTTCCAGGAGACCCTGACTACGGCTATAACTGGCCGGTTGCACCAAACGAGATTCTCCACGTCTGGGCACCAATTTTCATCGTGATCGACCTAGCCCTTACGAAAATGAAGACAGAGCTCAAGTTCAAGCAGATCTTCTGGGTAATAGCCTTCCCTATGGCCTGGCTAGCCTTCACGATCATCCGAGGCCTTGTTACCGACTGGTGGGCCTACTGGTTCCTGAACCCGAATGAGGACGCAGGGATCACGGGGGTAGTCACCTACATCGTCGTGATCATAGTCTTCGGACTTGCCTCGGCGGCTATTTCATTGGGCCTAAACAGGCTCGCAAGCAAAGCCCGCCGCTAAACAGGTAAACTTGAAAAGTTGCCTAGTGCAACTCCAGGAGAATTCGCCTAGTGGCCTATGGCGCACGCTTGGAAAGCGTGTTGGGTGCAAGCCCTCATGGGTTCGAATCCCATATTCTCCGCGTTTGATACAAACCGGCATAACTTGCCGATTTGCTAATGAGACAGTGAAAAAGCCTCTCGAGAAATCGAGGGGCTTTTGTCTTTTTTGACGGATACGATTTTGATTATGCGCCAAAGACATCCGATTCCCGAAGACGTAATGGCAGCGCTCAAATCAGAGAACGTCCTCGCAGATTTCCAAGCGAGGCCGGCTTATCAGCGAAATGACTACGTGGGATGGATCACTAGAGCCGTACGCGATACGACTCGACAAAAGCGAATAACCCAGATGATTGATGAACTCCGCAAAGGTGGCATTTACATGAATATGGTCCACTCCGCGTCTTCAAAAGAGTAGGGGCGTGACAAATGGGCTTGATGATGGTTCGGTTTCCAAGGCTAGTCTTGAAGTGCTCGGTTTTTGAACCGATTTAGCGATGGAGTGAATTATGCATCTTGGCTACGTTGTTTTATACGTGAAAGATCCGGCAGCTTGTCTTGCCTTCTGGACCGAGAAGGTCGGGATGGTTGAGAAGGATCGTAAGCACGCTGGCGGTTTCGATGTCGTAAAGGTTGGATTTGCTGACCAGCGTTTCAACTTCGAGTTGGTTCCATTGGACCTGATGAAGAACAACCCTGATGGGTTGGATTTGGCAACTCCGTCGATTGCATTCCAATCCGATGACTTACATGCAATGCGCGAAAAGTTGGTTGCTGCTGGCGTCAACGCCATGGAGGTCGGTGAGCACTCCGGTGTTATGGCATTTGCTTTCTCCGACAACGAGGGCCGCTGGTTCGCGGTGACCAACTAATGGCTGACGTATTTAGCAAAGAAGAGAAGGCGGCAATGAGGGCTGCCGCTGCCGAACGTCGCCGCAAGGCTGGACCAGAGGAACTGGCTGCAGAGGTTCAGGAAAAGATTGCCGAGATGGCACCAGCTGATCGAGTTATTGCTGAGGCAGTGCACTCGATTGTGATGAAGACCGCTCCACAGCTTCAGCCAAAGACTTTTTATGGGATGCAGGCATACTTCCTTGATGGAAAGGTGCTTTGTTTCTTCCAGGATGGTGGAAAGTTCAAGACCCGTTACTGCACATTTGGCTTCCAAGAAGCCGCTTCGTTAGACGATGGTGAGATGTGGCCAACCAGTTTCGCAATCACCAAGTTGACTAAGAGTGTTGAGAGGCAGATTGCAGAGCTCGTGAAGCGAGCCGTCAGCTAGTTACTTGCCCCAGCTGTCCGGCGGGCCAACTAGAAGAAGCGCCGTGAAAATCGCTGCGACCACTAGCAGGAGAGCAAGGACCAGTAGAACTGGGCGATTTATAAACCACCGGAACAGCCGATCGAACCAGGTGCTGTCTTTTGGATGGTCGCTTGCGGTGGTTCGCCACTCCCCTTCGAGGGTTTTCTTTTTCAGTTGCAAGCGCTCGAACGGGATGGTTGCGTAAGGCACAATCGCTAGGGCGATGCCAAGGACTATCTTGCCGGTGCTCCAACGCTGGTTGACGCCGACCAGAGCAGCCGTTACTCCATAGCCGAGGAACACGAGGCCGTGGATGCCACCGATAACTGTTACTACGATCGGTGTAATGCTGGCGAAAGCCCTTGCCAAAAGGCCAAGGATTAGCAAGGTCCAGGTGACCGCTTCGGCAATTGCGAAGACCACGAATAGGTCCTTTGGTTTCAAGTTTTTGATTCTAGCCACGATGCGCTCCAAGCCCTGAAGTCCTTGCTTGTTTAGTTCCCTGGCCCACTCGATTTCAAGAGCGAGGATGGAAAGTCCGAAGAATATGAAAACCAATCCAGGACCTGGGGTCACCATCATGATGAGACCGAGAATTAGTAGCACGAAACCAATCACTAGCGTCAGCACGTAGCGAACGGGGTGAGGCAGCACTGAAAGCAGTTTCTTGATTCGTTCCATCGTTATCGAGTTTAAGACTTAGCCTTGAGAAATGATCAACGCAATCTTTGTCAACCTGCCAATTGAAAATCTAAAGCGCTCCGTGGAGTTTTTCTCGGGTCTTGGGTTCAAGTTCAACGAGCAGTTCACCGACGAACAGTCGACCTGCATGTTGGTTGGTGAGAACATCTATGCGATGTTGGTTGAGCACGCTAAGTTCAAGGGGTTTGTGAAGAAGCCTATTGCATCCAAGGACGTAATCGAGTCGATCCTGTCGCTTTCTTGTGATTCACCGGAAGAAGTGAGAACGCTTGCCGAGAAGGCTTTTTCTTTAGGTGGCAAGCAGGTCAACGAACTGGAAGACCATGGCTTCATGATCAGCTGGGGCTTTGAAGACCTAGATGGTCATCTCTGGGATTTGTTCTGGATGAATCCGGATCACGTTCAGTAGTTTTTTTTCTTGAATGCTGCGGCGAGGCCTGGGGTGGTTACGCTTGATGGATGACGACAAACCAGAAACGCATCAAAGTCGTCTTCCTCAGCTTTTATTTTGAAGCGTGGGACGGGCTCGCGAACGTCCACGCTGAAATGATTGCCGATCCGCGTTTTGAAGTGACTGTTATTTCGATTCCGCGCCGATTTAGCAAGACTGAACCTTTTGGCGAAGAAGAACGAGTCAGTGGGTTTTTTGATGCGCTTGGCATTCAGCACCTGCGTTTCAACTTCGAAGACTCAGCAATTGGGCTGAATAGACTTCGCAAGATTGCACCAGACTACGTATTCATCAACTATCCGTGGCAGCGGAACTACCAACCTGGTTACCGCGTGGAGGCATTGTCTGAATTCACGAAAGTCGCTTACATTCCCTACTACTCACTGGCATTGGTCAACGAACCAGGCGAAGTTGGGGTGGCTCCGCATCTTTACGCACAGAGGTCGAACCAGCTTGCGGCATTGGTTTTCACTCACGATAGAAACACTGTGGACGCCTACTCCAAGACATCTCGAGGAAACGACTACGTTCACCTGACCGGAACCCCGAAGCTTGATGCACTGGTTCGCAAAACCCATTCCTCAAGAGGGAATTGGCCGTTGAGCAATGAGGGTAATCGAAAAATGGTCTGGGCGCCGCACCATAGTTTTTCCCCTGCTTGGCTAAACTTTGGAATGTTCCCCGAGATTTTCGTCGATATGCTCGGTTTCGCTGCCGATCACCCCGAATGGGACATCTTGATGCGCCCTCACCCAATCATGTTCAGGACTCTGGTCGAGCAAGACTTGGTGTCCGATGAGGTTTTGACGGATTGGTTGTCTGCTTGGTCTGCCTTACCGAACACCGCCATTGATCAAGACGGTGAGATTGCCGATTCGTTTGCCGCGGCAGACGTTTTTGTGACGGATGGAATCTCGTTCCTCGGTGAATACCCAATTGCCACTGGCAAGCCAGCCATATTTTTCGATAAGGAAGGCCACTGGCCTTGGTCACCGATGGGAAGTTTGGCCTCTGTTGCCAACATTCACGTTAGAGACTTCGATTCCTTCAGCGAGGTGTTTTCAACCATCGACACAAATGGTCTGCCAGATTTTTCGAAAGAGATTCAGCAGCTCCGCGAAGCTGCCATGCCTTACCCTGGCGAGGCCGCTAAGAGAATTGTCGATGTTGTCTTGAAAGATTATCGTGCCGGCACCCCGCTGGTTGACCCCTCAGCGATCACCGTGCTTGCTTGGGAGAATCGCCCGGGCGCAGAGGCACCTTGGCCGGATTTGGAATAATCCATCCCGTTCATAACTTTGACCTTTTATGGGTACAGAGTGGATGGACTTCGACTTCAACGCTATGGCTAAGAGCCTGCGTGAAAACATAAAAAACTTTGGGGGGTTTAGCCCTCAGCAGGTGCATCGCTCTGGCTTACTGAGTGAGGAAAGTCTGCGTTTTCACATCCTGAGTTCACTCAAAGGCGAACCAAAGACAGGTCACGCGCTTATCGAGGCATTGAAAGAATCGAATCTAAAACCATCGGCTGGCTCAATTTACCCACTTTTGGAAAGCTTGCTTGATGAAGGCATGGTTAAAGTTGCCGTGAAGAAGGATCGAAAAGTCTTTTCTATTAGCGAGGCTGGCGAGGCCTTGCTAGCTACCACCCCGATCGCAGAAGAAACAGTTGATGACTCGACGGAAACCCTTTGGGCGCCGAAGTGGGTTGATGTTCGCGGCGTGGTACCGGTTGCTGGGGCTAGGTTGGCCAAGGTGAGTATCGAGGTTTCGAAGTACGGCACCAAAGAGCAGCAGGAACGTGCCGCTGAAGCGATTGACGGGGCAAGGCGACAGCTTCACAAAATCCTCTCCGAGAATCAGCCTTGAAATCCCGCTACCGCCGCATTCTGAGGTTTGCCGCACTCGCGCTGTTCCAAACCTGGTGGTTTGAACTCTTCCTGCCAAAGTTCGGTTTGAAAGGTTTCGTGGCTCGAGGACGCCTCCAAAGATTCAAGAAATTGGCGAGGAGATTTGGCACCCTTGCCCTAGACCTCGGTGGTCTAATCATCAAGGCTGGACAATTCGCCTCATCGCGTTTGGATGTCCTACCGGAGGCAATTACTTCCGAACTTGAATCACTGCAAGACGAAGTTGCACCTGTCCCATTTGAACGAATTCAGCCCCAAATCGAGCAAGAACTTGGCATGAGCCTAAAAGTTGCCTACGAGGATTTCGACTCAAATCCGATTGCTTCGGCCTCACTCGGTCAGGTTTATAAAGCAGTTTTATCAAATAGCCTGGCGAATGATTTTGGCAGTTCCAAAGTGGTTGTGAAGGTACTTAGACCGGGGATTGAAGAAGTTGTTGCAGTCGACCTAAAAGCCCTTCGCAAGGTTGGAGAATGGTTATCTCGGATCAAGCTGGTTTCTCGTAGAACTGATGCTCCCGCTCTAATCGAAGAATTTGCAACAGTTAGTTTGCAGGAAATTGACTATTTTCACGAGGCTCAAAACTTAGAACGCTTCAAGGTCAATCATGAAGCCGAGCCTCGTATCGGGGCGCCGGTTATCATCTGGGAACGAACCGCGAAGCGAGTCCTGACCCTGAGCGATGTCGCCGCCATAAAAATTAGCGATGTCCAGGCGTTGCAAGCGGCAGGCATCAACCCGAATACCGTGGCTGCGGAATTGGCTAGAAATACTTTCGAACAAATCTTCACTCACGGCTACTTTCATGCAGATCCACACCCGGGCAACATCTTTATTTCAAAAGTTGGTGACAGTGACTTCAAGATAACCTTCATCGATTTTGGGATGATGGGCGAGATATCGGATGAACTTCGTGGTGGTTTACATAAATTCCTGATCGCACTCGTATCAAGAGACGCCAGGGCTTCGGTGGTTTCGATGCAGAAACTTGGAGTGCTTCTACCTTCAGCCGACACGGTTGAACTCGAACGAGCAATCGTTGCTCTCTTCGAACGTTTTGGGGGTGTCGGGGTAGCGGAATTAACGCGGACTGACCCTCAAGAATTCAAGCAGTTGGCAATACAGTTCAGCGACTTGCTCCGCACTCTGCCGTTTCAGCTTCCCGAAGACTTTTTACTTCTCTTCCGTTCGGTCTCGCTCCTGTCCGGTGTCACCAGCACTTTGAACCGAGATTTCAACATGTGGGACGCAGTGGATCCGTTCGCTCGAACGCTTCTAATCGGCGGAAGCAACGGTACGGTCAAGGCCATCGCGCGCGAAACTTTGGCGTTCGCATCGACAGTTGCTGGTTTACCCGCTCGCATTGATTCGGCACTGACCCGGTTCGATCAAGGGCTTGTATCAATGCGTCTTCCCGAGGTCGAGAAAAGGCTTCGCCGGATCGATGGCAGCGCGCGGAGAATAACCTCTTCGATTATTTTTTCAATACTTCTAGCTAGCGGGGTTGCTCTAAGAATTTCCCAAGATGAACTAGGAAATTGGTTGATCCTGACGAGTTCTCCGTTCTTACTTCACGCAAGCGGCCTGTTCCGCTGGAAGTGAGTTGAGAGGTCATTAGAGTACTGAACGTAGCGCAGATAGGATGCCCTCAACATCTTCTTCGGTAGTATCCCACGAGCACATCCAGCGAACTTGACCGGTCTCTTGGTTCCAAACATAGAAGCGGTATTTGGCAACGAGTTCTTCTGCTACCTTTTCAGGGAGAACTGGGAACACTGCGTTTGCCTCCGCCTTGTTTTCTACAGAGATCTCTGGGTGTTGCTTTGAGATCGCAACCACGCCGTCGTAGAGCTTGGCTGCCATGGCGTTGGCATGCTTGGCGTTGGCGATGGCTAGTGCTGCGTTGTTCTCGTAGAGAGCGTTCAACTGTGCCGACATGAATCGCATCTTAGATGCCAACTGCATGGATGACTTGCGAAGGAAAGGAAGCGAGTCGGCGAGAGCCTTGCCTCGGTGGGTTGAGGTGTCGGTGACGATTACGGCCTCAGCACCCATGGCGCCGATCTTAGTTCCGCCAAGCGAGACTAGGTCTACTCCGGCTTCGGTGGTGAACTCCTTGAACGAAACGCCAAGCGCGGCCGCCGCGTTCGAGATTCTCGCTCCGTCGAGGTGAAGGAACAGGTTGTTCTTGTGAGCGAGCTTTGAGAGCGCCTTGATTTCACTGACTTGGTAAAGGGTTCCCAGTTCGGTGGTCTGGGTGATGCTGATAACACCTGGCTGGGCACGGTGAACCGAGCCGATGTCGAAAACTTGGCTCTCCACCTGCTCCACGGTCAGCTTGCCGTTACTAGTTGGCACGGTCCAAAGCTTGAGACCGGCCATCTTCTCAGGTGCTCCGCCCTCGTCCACGTGGATGTGAGCCGAAGCAGCGCAGATGACTGCCTCCCAGCGCTTGGTTGCAGCTTGAAGGGCTACAACGTTTGCTCCCGTGCCATTGAAAACCGGGAATCCAACTGCGTTAGGGCCGAACAGATCTTTCACCATCTGATCGAATTCGGCGGTGACCGAGTCTTCGCCATAGGCAACTTGGTGCCCTTCGTTGACCTTCAGCATCGCCTCGAAAACGGCAGGGTGAACGCCAGCATAGTTGTCGCTAGCGAAACCGCGTGGGTGTTTGGTCATTTGATTAGTCCTCTGGGATGGTGGCTTGGCGACCCTCGAACGGAGTCGACAAAATTACTGTGGTTCTGGTTGAGACGTTCGCCGCTGCGCGAATTCGTCCTAGTAGGTTTTCAAGATCGGATGGCTCCGGAACTGACACCTTGACGATGTAAGACTCGACGCCGGCAACCGACCAGCAACTTTCAATCTCCTCGATCGGTTCGATGAGAGCCGCGATGTCATCTGGCCTTGCCGGATCAATCGGGGTCAGCGAAATCAATGCATGGACGGCTAGTCCGACCGAACGCTGATTGACTCTCGCCTGGTAACCCTCGATGACGCCCTTCGACTCCAGCTTCTTAATTCGCTGGTGAAGTGTCGAGGTTGGAACATCAAGCGAAGCGGCTAGGTCGCCCACAGAGACGCTTGAGTCTTTGGCTAGGCGGGTAACGATTTCGCGGTCTAGAGATTCCATGGTGAAAGTATGCCAGTTAGGCGGTAATACCCTTCGTCGATGCGATGACGTCTGCCAACTTGCGGTTCAAGGTTTCGTAGAACACGTTTAGGGGGAATTCGTCGTCGAGGATGAGGTTCACCATTTCCTTCAGCTCGCCATCGGTTGGTAGCTGGTCAACACCCTTGGCCCAGTTCGATGCTGGGTGAGGCTGAACCAGCGAGGTCACGAACTCGTAAGCCGAGATCCACTGAGCTAGTCGGGAACGGTTGATTCCGTCGTGGTAGAGCGCCTCCACCTGCTCGCAGAGGTTCACAACCTCTTCGGTCACGCGGTCCCAGTCAAACGCCAAGCGGTTGTCGGTCCAGTTCAGTGCGCCGGTTTTGTGAAGGTGGGCGAAGATGATCTGGCCACCCAAGCCGTCGTAGTTGCGAACACGACCACCCGTGATTGGGAAACGGAAAAGACGATCGAACAGGATGGCGTAGCGCATGAACTTAGCTAGCGGATCTCCCTCTTCATCGAGCAGCAAGGTCTCGCGGAAGGTCGATAGGTCACAGCGCAGTTCTTCTAGTGCGTACATCCAGAACGGCATGCGCTGTTTGATCATGAATGGGTCAAACGGCAGGTCGCCTCGTGAGTGGGTGCGGTCGTGAATCAAATCCCACAGTACGAAAGTCTCCTGGGCTAGTCGCTGGTCTGCAATCAAGCGTTCGGCGTCTGCAGGGAGCGGAAGGTAAAGAAGTTCCTTGGCCGCTTTGCTTACACTGCGGAAACGAGCTGCCTCGCGGTCACAGAAGATACCGCCCCAATAGTAGGTCGCCACCGAACGAGTGGCCACGGTCTCCGGGAAGAACACTGCGGAGTTCGTGTCGTAGCCGCTGGTGAAGGCGATGAACTCAATCGGGATGAAGGCAGGGTTGTTGTACTTCTTCTCCTTCTTAGCCAGCCAGTCAGGCCAGAAAGTGTTGGTGATTAGCGCTTCAAGGTTACGGTTCGGGTTTCCGTTCTGCGTGTACATCGAGAAGACTGCTAGGTGCTGCACGTCGTTGTTGCGGTTTAGGTCTGGGCGGAACTTCTCTAGCGAGTCGTAGAAGTCGGGCACGGTAAAGCCGCTCTTTCGCCAGTTCTCGAGGTCAAGCTTGACCGCGGTTAGGTAGTCAGCCTGGTGGCTGAAATCAGAAACGAATTCGTCGATGCTTTCGAGCACGGCGTCCAGGTGCTTCGAAGCATCCGAGTGAGAGAACTCTGCTCCATCAATCGAACCGTCCTTGGCCTGCATAGGGCGAAGCGCCTCAACAGCATTGGAGAGCTTGATCCAACGTGGATCGTTCATAACCCAGGTCGTTGAGGAAGCGGAACCTGCGGATGCGACCACCCTAGCAATTCCAAGCCAGCCTGCAACGTTTAGCCAGAACTGCTGGTTCTGGTAGTCGGAGATCGAGTCATCGCCGAATAGATCGGAATCGGCAATCACGACCACGCGACCCGATCCGTGCTGCACAGCAACGGCAAGTGTGGCTTCGGCTGGAAGCGCGGCTTCAGATGACTTTAGGATTACCTCGGCTTTAGCGCTTGAAGAAACCTCTAGGGCACCGGCGCGGTATAGGCAAACCTTGCCGGTCTTGAATGCGAAGTCAGATTCGGTTAGTCGCTCGAATTGTGCGAGTACCCAGGTTGGAACTTCCTTGTGGTTGTTGTCTGGGTCTTGGACGGTTGCGTTCAGAACCTTAACTCCAAAGCGTTCGGCAAGGCTTGCAAAATTGTTGCCATACTTTGGCTGCTCGGTTTCTGTAAGAAGAAGGAGTGAGCCACCCTTGGTTACGAACTCATCAATAGCCGAAATTTCGTCGGCGGTGAAAATCGGTGAACCCACACCGATGGTCTTTTCCCACTCTTCGGTTGCAGCGTGAGGGATTACTAGGACGTCGGCCTCAGCGAGTGCAGAAGCATCGAACAGGCCATTTTCGTGAAGTGCCACTTCAAAGCCAGCATCCTTGGCTGTTTCAGCAAGCTTTGCATAGCTAGCATCGGCCGGGTTGGCCGGGTTCATCTTGGCGGCTAGCTCAGGCTTCACAGCCCAAGCCTGCGAGTGCGCCTGGTCGATCAGGATGCGTGTTGTTTTCGACATTGAAACTCCATCTTCATAATGTTTCTGGATTTGAACCAATTATTGCGGATATTCTGTCGTGAATACTAATTTTTATTGGAATTATTCCCGATAAGCCGCGCGCTAACTAGATGACTAGGCTGGAACTACTTTGTTTGCCTCACTCCTCTCCCTAATTGCCGCAGCCGCATATGGCGTCGGCGATTTCTTCGGTGCCATTGCATCGAGGCGAACTCACCCGATTTTGGTCTCCTTTATAGGCCACCTCTTCTATATGGTTACTGCTTTCCTAGGATTACTGCTAATTCAGGGTCGGTGGAGCACGCTAGGCACCTGGGTTGGCTTAGCCACCGGCGCTTCAGAGGCCCTCGGCTTCCTGGTTTTCTACTACGCACTAACCCTTGGGCGAGTGGCTATGGTGGCTCCCCTAGTTTCGGTGATTTATGCAATCGTCCCAGTGGCTTGGGGATTGGCCACCGGAGACAAGCTTTCAACCGCTGGATGGATTGGTGTTGGCCTGGGGCTGCTGGCAGTCCTCGCGTTGACTATGGAAACGGGCACTGGCGAGGGTGAAGACAAGAAGCCACTGTCAGTAGTCTTGGTTCTCTCGCTGGTTGGCGGAGTGATGTGGGGATTATCTACTGTTGCGCTTTCGTACGCTCCAGAAAACTCTGGAATGGTTCCGGTGTTTATCGCCGGATGCACGGCGTTCGCTTTGATGGCACTAATTGTCCTAGCTAAACGCAAGAAGATGGATCAGGCTTATGCACCGGACGCACTAGCGCCCTCGGTCTGGTCCGGTGTGCTTTTCGGTGTGGCCAACCTACTCATCATCACCGCGCTTCGCTACGGAACGTTGTCTTTAGTTGGACTGCTCACAGCACTCTATCCGCTGGCTACCGTGTTTCTAGCGCGCTTCATCTTGAAGGAACAAATCGTTAGAATGCAATGGTTTGGAATTGCGTTCGCAGTGATGGCTGCAGCACTTCTGAGTCAGGCTTAGGAATGGTTATGGAATATTTGGTCAACTTCAAAGAGGTATCAACCACTGGCTTGGAATCATCGCCATACGCAGCCCAGCTTGCCGGCGTGCGAGCCAATGAGGCTCGCTACTTCAAGAATAAGTACGACGCAGATTTTGTCGTTCGCCCGGCTTCGGAAACACCTGAGCTGGTTGCCTACGTTGCCACGGTGTTGCTTGAGAAAGAAATCGTGATCGGTGCGAAGCCCCTCGAGACAACTGAACTTCACGTGGACGGAATCCGCTGGACCTATGTGTTCTACGAGAGCGGGCTCTCAATCAACGTTCTCTACACGCTGGAGAACGCCAAGAAGCGCGCGGTCGGGTTCAAACTTTGCATGGACATGCCTATTCCGGAGGAGTTGGCAACCAAGTTCAAGTTCGCCCGTCAGAAGTCGAAGCTAGCCGGTGAAATTCGAGGTACTTTCTTCGTTGTAAAGGGCGAATACTAGCCGTCAAATTAGAGGCAAGGTTAGGTGCAGCACACTTGATCCAGCAGTAGTCCTGACTCCCCAATGTACCGAGACTTCCGAAAACATTCGTAAGCCTAAACCCTTTGGTTCACTGGATTGCCAAGCAAGGCCGTTGCTTTCAATCTCCAAAATCAAAAAATCGTTCTCAATCACAGTCCTTATGGTCACGACGTTAGATGAGCCGTGTTTCACCGCGTTGGAGCAGGATTCGCGCAAGACCTCCAACGCTGCCTGCGCTGTATCTGGTGACTGAGCCAGCCGACTCACAACTTCGTCCGGTAGCTCGATTCGGATTTCGCATACGCCACGCCAAACCTCAATCAGTTCCTCGCAAACCACACGAATGCCGCCGATGTCTAAGTTTGACGGTTTTCCTAGTTCGGCAACCGCAGTGTCGATAGTCCGTTGCAGCTCTTTGGAAAGACTGGAATCAATTGTTGTCGCAGTCGCCAGGCGAATGGCGGCCACTTGAAGCGCGCCTTGAATTGGCCCGTGTAAAACAGTGGCTAGTCGGTTGCGAACCACCCACAACTGCTGACGAATTTTGGCTGCCTGAATTTCGATTTGGTCATTCTGGTTGGCGAACTTACGTTCAAGTTCCTGCTGGCTCAGGGACGAAATACGTAGCAGTCCGACCACGGCCACTATCAAACCAACTAGAGCTGGATACATCAGATTTAGGTTGCTTGGGATGTCTGCGTATCTAGACCCAAAGGCGAGCACCGCGATCATGGCTATTGTCAAATACAGCAAGACAAGCGTGGCCAAACCTGCCAAAGGCGGCATAGCCCAGAAGCCGATCACCCGATTGATTAACCAGCCGCCAGTCCAAGTGATTAGAAGCGTTGGAACAGCAACTTCGACGAATAGGCTAAACCCAAACTCGTAGACAATTGGCACGAAGAGGCTATAGCTCAGAATTACTGCAATCAACTGGTGACCATTAACTTCCATCAATCGAGGACGCAGTGCGAGGCGAAATTTGGTTTTGCTATCGCTGCGGGTCACCGGATTCACCGCCGTTGGTAGGTTCGCCAACTCATGTGCCAATGGTCTGACCACTAGGTCAATCGCCTCAATCAATTCGCCACGAACTCGCCCTAGGTCAAGTGTTGAACTGGCTCCATCAAGGTTTGACTTGAGTCTGGTAATCAGCGGCTCCAAAGTTTCGGACACCCGTTGGGTTGCTGCCTTGGAGTCTCGCGCTAACACTTCATCAAGTTCGCTCGAACTCTGAATTAGGCCATCGTAACGATTCTTCAATGCCTCCATGGCCGCTTGATGCCGGCGCCTAGCCGTCACGAACGTGGTGATTAGAGTCATCCAAACAAGCACATGCAGCGGGGATGTCGTGAGGCGATATAGCCATTCACTGCTTGGCACCAGATCAAATGCACCACCGAGCCCCACCAGCACAAAAGCCCTCAAAACTGAGCCGAATAAATACGCTATCAAGAGAAGCCAGTTGAACCCGTTCGCTTCTGGATTCTTCAGAAAAGTGGACTTACCAATCAGCAATGGCAAAAGCGTTGCGACAAATGCAGCCGCCGAAAGCGACAGCCACGATAGCAACGACCCACCGAGACGCGGGTAGTCGTATAGAAGGTTGGCCCAAAGTGACGGAACTAGGTAAAGCCCAACTGTAAGCCGATCGGTTGCGTACTTGCCACCGAACATTAGATTTCTGTTAGCCATGTCCGCCGGCTGCGGCAAAGTAGGCTTTCGCTGCCTCAATGCGGTGGTTACCTTCCGCATTGCCATCAATCTCCAATTGGACCAAGACTCGGGTAATCACGGCTTCGACAGCCCGTACCGAAGTTCCACGAATGTCAGCAATTTGTTGATTGGATTTCCCCTGCGCAACCAACTGCAAAACCTGAAGCTGACTCTTCGACAACCTCGCGAGCGGCCTATCTGCGAGCAAATCATGGCGATACTTGTCGCTCACCTGCTCACGCAACACGGCGTGCAACGCCTCAACCAACGCATTGGAATCAACCAACGCGCTCTTTCGCAGATAGGCTGCGTTGTTAAGAATTTCGGTCGACCTAGATTCGGCGAATCGAGGGTCTGGCAAATTAGTTAGAAACACCACACCGCGCCCCGGGGAGGCTGCGTTCACAGCCGTGGCTAAATCGAAACCGTTTGGACCTGGTCCCAAATCAATATCGATAACCAATGAGTCTGGATCGTGTTTGGCCACCAAACGCTTGGCGGTTGCTGCATTACCGGCCGCAAATACATCGAAATCGTTAGCCTCAAGCATTTTCGCAATCAAATCACAGAGCAACGGCTCGTTCTCGACTACGAGAACTGAACGTTTCTTAGCTGTTCGACTTAAACCCACATCACTATCGTAGATAAATCTGAAGTAACTAAGAAACTCGCAACACAAGCATGTACTGGCCTCCACCAGGATTCAGCTCGGTGGTGAAGTCTGTGTTTGGCGCTAGACGGCTGAGCCTGTCGAGTAGCCAGTCGCTGGCAGCTTGAGCATCGCCTAAGTCTGGGCACCGGGCAACAACCTCGCGGCCACCCTTGCGATCTAGTCTTTCCACCACTTCGATAAGCGGAGTTGGATCAACCACGAAGATGTCTTTAGACCATGGAGCCACAGGCTTGATCTTGCCTTTCATGGTGTTGCACTGGCGGTGAGCCAAACGCTCCACGTATGGCTTGCCCTTCTTCACGCGGGTTGCGTCGTAGCTGTCAACACTAGGACCTAGGTCCGAGTTCACCGAGGCGTCTGGATCCACTGGTTGATCGCACAGCCAACAAATCCAGTTGTCTTGATCTCCTACGGTGTTTAAATCACTCATGTATCAATTAAGCCAGATCGAAACGATCCGCGTTCATCACCTTTACCCATGCGGCAACAAAGTCTGAAACAAACTTCGCCTTGTTGTCGTCCTGGGCATAAACCTCCGCGTATGAACGTAGCACCGAGTTGGAACCGAAAACCAGATCGACTCTCGTTGCGGTGTGCTTGACCTGTCCCGTGACTCGAGAGCGAATGTTGTACTGGTTTTCACCGGTAGGTTCCCAGACATACTCCATGTCGGTAAGGGTCACAAAGAAATCGTTGGTTAGTGCACCTACGTTGTCGGTAAAGACGCCGTGCGTACTTCCACCGTGGTTGATACCAAGCACGCGTAGACCGCCCATGAGAACAGTCATTTCTGCCGCGGTTAGGCTCATTAGCTGTGCTCGATCGAGCAACATCTCCTCAGGCGAAGGAATGTAGTTTTCCTTCAGCCAGTTGCGGAAACCATCATGAAGTGGCTCTAACACGGCGAATGAATCAACGTCGGTCTGTTCCTGGGTGGCATCGCCACGACCAGTCGCAAATGGAACCTCTACGTTGTGACCGGCAGCCTTGGCGGCAAGTTCAATACCAACATTTCCGGCTAGGACGATGACGTCGGCGATGCTTGCTCCGAAATCTGCGGCAATAGACTCAAGCACCGAAAGCACCTTGTTTAAGCGTTCTGGCTCGTTTCCAACCCAACTGCGCTGCGGCTCTAGGCGAATTCGGGCCCCGTTAGCGCCACCGCGCTTGTCAGAAGCACGGAAGGTTCTGGCGCTGTCCCAGGCTGTTGCCACGAGTTCGGCGACGGTCAAGCCAGAGTCGGCGATCTTGGTCTTCACGGCCTTCACGTCGTAGTCCTTGTTTCCAGCAGGCACTGGGTCCTGCCAGATTAGGTCTTCGGTAGGAACCCATGGGCCGAGGTAACGGGTACGTGGACCTAGGTCTCGGTGGGTCAACTTGAACCAAGCTCTGGCGAAAACTTCCGAGAAGTAGGCAGGGTCCTTGTGAAAGCGTTCTGAGATTTCGCGGTAAATCGGATCCTTGATCATCGCCATGTCGGCGTCGGTCATCATCGGGTTGTAGCGGCGGCTAGAGTCTTCAACGTCAACTGGCTTGTCGGCATCGTCGATGTTTACAGGCTCCCATTGGTGAGCACCCGCAGGTGACTTAGCCAACTGCCACTCGTACTTGAAGAGTAGATCGAAGTAGCCGTTGTCCCAGATGGTTGGGTTCGTTGTCCATGCACCCTCAAGTCCGCTGGTCACTGTGTCACGACCAACCCCGCGGCTCTTGTGGTTCATCCAACCCATGCCCTGCTCTGCGATGTCGGCTGCTTCTGGTTCTGGGCCGAGGTTTGCTGCGTTGCCATTTCCGTGTGCCTTGCCCACGGTGTGACCACCAGCGGTTAGCGCCACAGTCTCTTCGTCGTTCATCGCCATGCGAGCAAATGTCTCACGAACCATTGCGGCAGTCTTTAGTGGGTCAGGGTTTCCGTTCACGCCCTGAGGGTTCACGTAAATCAGACCCATCTGCACAGCCGCTAGCGGGTTTGAGAGTGTGTCTGGCTTTTCAACGTTTGCGTAGCGCTCGTCGCTCGGTGCCAGCCATTCACGCTCGTTACCCCAGTAGATGTCTTTCTCAGGGTGCCAAACATCTTCACGACCGAAGGCGAATCCGAAAGTCTTCAGGCCCATCGATTCGTAGGCAACCGTTCCGGCCAAAATGAACAGGTCAGCCCAGCTCAGGCGGTTTCCATACTTCTTCTTGATTGGCCACAGCAAGCGACGCGCTTTGTCTAGGTTTCCGTTGTCTGGCCAGGAGTTCAGAGGAGCGAAGCGCTGGGTGCCGTTTCCTGCACCGCCGCGACCATCGGCAATGCGGTAGGTTCCAGCCGAGTGCCACGCCATACGGATCATCAGAGGACCGTAGTGCCCCCAGTCGGCCGGCCACCAACTCTGGCTTTCAGTCAGCACCTTGATCAGGTCCTTCTTTAGAGCATCGAAGTCAAGCTTCTGCACTTCACGACGGTAATCAAAACCGGCGTCCATTGGGTTGGTCTTCGAGTCAAACTGGTGAAGGATGTCGAGGTTTAGCGCGTTTGGCCACCATGACATTGGGCTTTGGTTGCTTGAGGTGTTGGCTCCGTGCGGTACTGGACACTTTTCTGACATGGTTTCCCCTTTGAATCTAGGTCTTTACAAAAGTAATACTCGGCTTGGAGCAATTATTCCAAGCCGCCAGAATCCACTTTGTGGGTAACCTTAACCAATGCGGTTTACGGTTCGAACAATGGCAATCGCTCTTGCCGTAAGCGCAGGGTTTAGTTTCGTCAGCGTTCCAGCGGAGGCAATGGTCCCTCGCGACGAGAGTTATACCTCAGCAAACCCAGAAACCTGGACGAACCGTCAGCTGGCCGCTCAGACCATTTTTACCTGCTCCAGCGCTCCAAGCCTCGGCTATCACAAGAAGGATGTGGCAGACGGCCTCGGTGGTATCGCTCTGGTTGGTTTCGGCGCTTCCCCAAACCTGAAGTCGCAGGTTGAACGCCTTCGCAACCTTTCCCCTAACGGCGTTGGACTAGTCATCGCATCGGACGAAGAGGGTGGCTGGGTTCAGCGCCTACGCCGTGCCATCTACACCCTACCTTCGGCCACGACCATGGGCGCTTGGCCAGACAAGAAGATTCGGGCGACCGCGAAGGCATACGGTCTGCGCATGAAAGCTCTCGGCGTTGACATCGCCTTCTCTCCCGTGGCCGACCTGAACGTGCCTGGTTTCTTCATCGCCGAGAATCGTCGAGGTTTTTCTTCCGATCCTGAAACCGCCGGCAGAAAGGCAACCGCCTGGGCGCATGGGCTAGCAGACGCCGGAGTAGTTGCCACGGTCAAGCACTGGCCAGGTCACGGTAGTTCTGGCGACACCCATGCCAGACCGAGTAACCTCGCCCCCATCGAGAAACTACAGAACAAAGATCTGATTCCGTTCAAATACGCATTCGAGCACGGCGTGAAGGTGGCGATGGTTGGCCACCTGCTGGTGCCAGGGCTCACCGAAGATAAGACTCCAACCAGCCGCAGCCCTAAAGCGCTGGCCCTATTGCGAGAGCAACTTGGCCCAGACGGCGTGATTGTAACCGACTCCCTCAGCATGGGTGGTGCCACCAAGGGACTTCGCAAAGACATTGCCGAGGCAGCTATCCGCTCACTCGAGGCGGGGGTTGACATTGCCCTCGTTTGCACCGGACCCAAGAACCTGATCACCCGCGTCACGGATGCAGTAGAAAGCGGCCGGCTGACCCGCGAAATGCTTCTCGAAAAGGTTCGCAGGATCCTGAAACTCAAAACCAAACTCGGGCTGGTAACTCTCCCGCCGGCTCTTTCCTCTTCGAGAGTTATCCCCTAGACTCAAAAACAAGATCGTAAGGATTAATAAATGCAAAGGCGCATTGAACACGACCTGCTTGGCGAGCTAGAAGTTCCCGCAGAAGCGTATTGGGGTATTCACACCCTCAGAGCAATCAACAATTTCCCTATCTCCCTAGTGCCGATTGGCCACTACCCCTCGCAGGTAATCGCCCTCGGGCAGGTCAAGCAGGCGGCGGCCAGGGCCAATCGAGACCTCGGCATCCTCTCCGATGAGCACTACAAGGCAATCGAAGCAGCCTGCAACGACGTCATCGCGGGAACCCTGAACGACCAGTTCGTCGTCGACGCTATCCAGGGTGGTGCCGGAACCTCAACCAACATGAACGCCAATGAGGTCATCGCCAACCGCGCCCTCGAGAAGTTGGGCTACGAGAAGGGCGACTATGAGCACCTTCACCCGCTGAACCACGTGAACGCCTCGCAGTCCACCAACGACGTCTACCCGACCGCAATCAAGGTTGCACTCGTCCTAGATTTCAAAGACCTCATGGACGAACTGCTCTACCTCTGCGAGAGCTTTGAGGCTAAGGCCCACGAATTCCGCGACGTCATCAAGATGGGCCGCACCCAGCTACAGGATGCTGTGCCAATGACCCTGGGTCAGGAATTCAGCACCTACGGTGTGATGATTCGCGAAGACATCGACCGCATCAAGAACCTGCTCCCACTGATTAGTGAGATCAACCTTGGTGGAACAGCTATCGGTACCGGCCTAAACGCCCCTGAAGGTTACACCGAGCTCGTTGCCCAGCATCTTTCGGAGATTACCGGTCACGAGTTCGTGCCTGCAGCCAACCTCATCGAGGCAACCCAGGACACCGGTATCTTCATCACCGCATCCGGACTACTCAAACGCATCGCCGCCAAGCAGTCGAAGATCGCCAACGACCTTCGCCTACTTAGCTCAGGGCCTCGTGCCGGCTTCGGCGAGATCAACCTTCCTGCCCGACAGGCTGGTTCATCGATCATGCCTGGCAAGGTCAACCCGGTTATCCCTGAGGTAATCAACCAGATCGCCTTCACCGTAATCGGTAACGACCTGACCGTGACCATGGCATCTGAGGCTGGTCAGCTTCAGCTAAACGCATTCGAGCCGATCATGTCTCGTTCGCTGATGATGTCGATTGCCTACCTAAAACGTGGCTGCCGAGTATTCGCCGACCTCTGCGTTGACGGCATCACCGCCAACGTTGACTACCTGCGCTCAACCGTTGAAAACTCGATTGGTTTGGTGACCGCTCTTAGCCCGAAGATCGGCTACGAGAGTGCAACCGCAATCGCAAAGCACGCCTCGGAAACCGGTTCAACAGTTCGCCAGGCAGCTCTAGACCTCGGCATCATGACCGCCAAAGACTTCGACGCCATTCTCGGAAACGTTTCGGAACTCACCGGAAACTAGGTTTACGATTTCCCTAAGGGGGAAATTATGAAATCTAAACTTTTGGGAATGCCGCTGGTCGGTATTTTAGTAACCGTACTCGGCCTCATCCCTATGTGGAGTATCTGTTCGGATGCTTGCCTAACGGGCATAGTGCATGTTGGGTTTATCTCAGTGGGAATTTCAATCTTTTCGTTTGGGCTTTTGCGTAAGTCAAAGCT